>NZ_MKWH01000026.1:0-164462 GCF_001899705.1 Sphingobacterium sp. 40-24
TCGTCGGGCTCATAACCCGAAGGTCACTAGTTCGAGTCTGGTCCCCGCTACTAAAAGAAAAAAGCCGAGGTAAATATCTTGGCTTTTTTTTGTGTCCTAAATCACGCTATAATACCACCTGTCTTTCAGGATTATCTTTTTCCTGCTCGTCTAAATTTCTCATTGTCGACTGTCCTGAGGTTGTTAAAAAACTGTCTTTTGCTGTTAGTTAATCGCTCTAATTTTTTGATAGTGGATTGTACTGTAAAATGTGTGTTTATGCAATCGTTTGTTTAATTGGCGCAATCGATTTCGTTGCTGCTAAATTTTGATATACTGTCATCATCCTTTAGTTTTAGCATTCATGTACCTAAATTTTGATTAGCACGCTAATCAATTTTTAAACTAACTATTAAATATTATGATTTCAAAGATTCTCGACAATCACAAGTTGAGTCTGTTATCATTAGCTTTACTCATTACAAGTACACACAACTCGGCTAATGCTAATGGTCTTACGTTTCCAAACAACAATATTTTGTTGAATGACGCGGTTTATCAACAAAAAGTGAATGGAAAAGTGCAGTCAACAGACGGCCCATTGGCTGGTGCAACCATTAGTGTTAAGGGGAGCGCTAAATCGACATCGGCAGGAGTAGATGGACGGTTTACCATAGATGCTAAAAATGGTGATGTACTGGTCGTTACAAGTGTTGGTTATAAAACACAGGAAGTGACGGTGACAGGACCGGTTGTTAACATCAATCTGGAGTCTAATAGTGAAGCACTTCAGGAAGTTGTTGTCGTTGGGTATGGAACACAACAGAAAAAAGAAAGTTTAACTGGTGCCCTTCAGGCTGTTAAGGGAAACAAATTACGTGATGTCACTACGCCGTCGGTTGAGAATATGCTGAATGGTAAGGCTGCCGGTGTATATGTTGCACCAGGGGCTGGTAAACCGGGGTCAAATGGTGGTGTTGTGATTCGTGGTCAGGCAACCCTAAGCGGTACGACGAGTCCGTTGTGGGTTATTGATGGTGTTATCGTTGGCTCAAGCCCAGGTGATATCAATCCAGATGACATTGAATCATTGACTATCCTAAAAGACGCTGCCTCAACATCTATTTATGGTTCTCAGGGTGCAAATGGTGTTGTTGTCGTTACAACAAAAAATCCTTCGGCTTCCAAAACAAGCATTAGTTTTTCTACAAAAATGGGTATCAACCAACTTTCCAATGGACACATGGAAATGATGGACGGGGCTGAACTTTATGACTACTTTGCTTCATTTTCGAATCCCGCTGATATCAAATTCCCACGTTGGAATTCGGACTTGCGCAATAGCAATTTTGATTGGTGGAAGCTGGCAACGAAGACCGGATTTGTCCAAAACCACAATTTATCCATTCAGGGAGGAAATGATAAACTACAGTCTTATTTGTCTTTAGGGTACTACAACGAAGCCGGTGCTGTAAAAGGGTATGATTACGATCGTTATAACTTTAGATTACGTACCAACTATAAGCCTTTTGACTGGTTGACCATCAAGCCATCTATTGCCGGTTCGAGACGTGCGGTAGATGATCGTCAATATGATGTCAATGCCATGTATGGAAACCTACCTTGGGATAGTCCATACGATGCAAATGGAAATTTAGTGCCACACCGTTATAGTGGCTGGGTCAATAATGCAAGCACGAATTACTTGTATGACTTGCAATGGAATCATAGTGCCAATACCAATTATGAATTTATGGGTAACTTAGATTTCGATGTCAAATTAACGGATTGGTTGACCTTCTCTTCTGTCAACAATTATCGCTACAATACGTATTCTGACAGTGGTTATCAAGATCCGCGATCAAACAGCGGTGAAAGTGTAATTGGTCGTGTGACGGATTACCGCATGGAGTTTGCACGTCGTTATACCAACCAAATCTTGCGTTTCAACAAGACTTGGGATAAACATAGCCTGAATGGATTGGCTGCATACGAATTTAACGACTACTGGACCAAAACCTTAGATGCTTACGGAACGGGTATTGTCAATGGTTTCGAGGTATTGGATGTTGTTGCAAAACCAGAACGTACGAAAGGTGGAATTTCCGAATGGGCAGTACAGTCATTCTTGTCGAATGCAAACTATGCATACGATAATAAATATCTGGCACAGGTGTCGTTTCGTCGAGATGGGGCATCCAATTTTGGTACCAATGCGAAATACGGAAATTTCTTTTCAATCAGCGGTGGTTGGAATATCAATAAAGAAGAGTGGTTCAAGGCTGATTGGGTAGATAACTTAAAACTGCGGGCGGCTTACGGATCAGTAGGTAATAGACCGAGCTCATTATATCCACAATATAGCCTTTATTCGGTATCGGCATCATCAAGCTATAATGGAATACCAGGGGCATTAATTAGCCAAATCGGTAATAAAGATCTGACTTGGGAAAAAACATACACAACAGGATTTGGTGTGGATGCAGCCTTATTTAAGAATAGGCTAAGACTTAATGTTGATTATTACGATAAGAAGACTGATAATGTGCTTTATCAAGTGCCGATCAGTGGTCTGACAGGTGTCACTTCTATCTGGAAAAATATTGGTAAGATGCAAAACCGGGGTATTGAATTGACCATCGGTGGCGATATCGTTCGCAATGATAATGTACATTGGAGTTTGGATGTTAATTTAAGTCACAATGTGAATAAATTGACGGAGCTATTTGCGACAAAAGATGCCAATGGTAATCTTGTTTCGAAACCAATTATCGCAGGGGACGGATCAGGGATAGCTGGATCGGCGCAACGTTTGCTTCAACCTGGTTATCCGGTAGATACCTATTATCTAAAAGAATGGGCTGGTGTCAATGTTGATAATGGTTTGCCGATGTGGTACAGATACGAGACAGATGCCAATGGCAATGAAACGAGGACTACAACGTCGAACTATTCCAATGCAACTTTCCGTAATGCAGGAAAAGGAAATGCAGATCTCTTTGGCGGTTTCAGTACAGCCTTAAGTTATAAGCAGTTTGATCTAAATGCCGTGTTCGGGTTCTCTTTGGGCGGTAAGTTGTATAATTATTCGCGCCAAGAATTTGACTCGGATGGAACTTATACCGATCGTAATCAGATGAAGTTACAGGATGGTTGGAGCCGCTGGGAAAAACCCGGTGATGTTGCTACTCATCCGATAGCAAGATACGATAACCAAGATAAAGGTAATTCACCGTCAACACGCTTCTTGGAAAGTAACAATTTCTTAAAAATGAGATCCTTGACTTTGGGTTACAACTTCGATCTGAAAAAGTATAACATCAAAAATTTACGTGTATTCTTAGCTGGAGAGAATTTGTTTACGATTACAAACTACTCGGGTGTTGATCCGGAGCTTCCATTGACTGAACCAGATGGTAAAGGCGGGGGGGGTCAAATGATCAGATCTACAGGCGTCTCTGTATATCCAATGGTTCGTAAATACATGTTCGGCGCAAGTGTGACATTTTAATTTTAACGTTTAGAAAATCAATAATGAAAAAGATATTAATCGGACTTTTGATCGCATCGGCAGTATCCTCCTGCGATATCGATCGTCTTCCTTATACTTCGATGGACGAAGAGAATATTGTGAGTAATCCTGATGCCATGGTAACAGGTACTTATGCGCAGTTAAAAGCTTGGTCCGACCCAATGCACCGTCTTGGTGAATACGCTGGTGATAATATGATGATCCGCGGGTCATCGACAGACGCATTTTACGAATTTATCTCCTATGCGAGAACACCTAATAATTACCGTTTGCAGAACTTCTGGGATAGCGGTTATAAAGCTATCGCGCAATCTTCGAACGTCATTAAGATGTTTGCCGAAGGTCAAAGTGAAGAGATGGATAATAAATTGGGTGAATGTTATTACATCCGTGGAATGATGTATTTTTACCTTTGCCGTGCGTTCGGGAAGCCTTATTACCAAAGTCCCGAGACAAACTTGGGTGTTCCAATTGTCAACGGTACACCTGAAGATGTATTCAATGATTTGAACTTGCCAGACCGTGCGTCTGTAAAAGATACCTATGCGCAAGCAATCAGTGATCTGAAGAAAGCAGAAGCTTTATTGAAGATCGATAAAGGGGCAGTGTATGCTTCAAAGGGGGCGGCACAAGCAATGCTTTCCCGTATATACCTGTATATGAGCGGCACGTATAAAAATCCAAATGCAGAATATGCACGTCTTTCTGTAGAATACGCAGACAAGGTGATTAATTCAGGTAAATATGTTCTATTGGCTCGTGAGCAATTCATGAAATACAATACCTTTAGACCAGAAGATAACAAAGAGACGATCTTTGCGGTGAAACGTGTCGCTTCTGAATTTTCAGGTGATGATCACTATTATGGTATTGGTGGTATGTACTCCAATATCGGTGGTATGGGCTGGGGCGAGATGTATTCCAGTGCCAAGTACATTGATTTATTAAATGAAACAGGTCGCAATGACTGGAGACCTGATCATTATACGATTGTCGATGCACGTGCGGCCTTTATTGAACCTACTTATTCCAAAGATAAGGCCGGCAAATACTCAACTGTGTTTCGATTTATCAAACAAGATATACCTGCGAAAGCCGGTGATCCTAAAACAATGAGCTATCTGCAAATTCCAGTTGTAATTAACGGAAATACTGTTGTTGCACGAGAAGTCAAAAAGATAGGTGATAATGAGGTTGTTAAAGAATATACATTGACGGCAATTAATGCTAATCAACAGACCTATTCAATTACTTATGAAGATGGCAATACCTACTCCGGTATGATCGATTACTATATTTCCTTAAACCGTGCTTATCCACAATTCTATATTGTGAAATGCTCACGTGAAGGCGAGGAGTCGCAATTGCACTCACCTGTAATCAGCCGCTTGGGTGAAATTTATTTAAATCGCGCAGAGGCTAATGCAAAATTAGGTAATTATGGTGCTGCGCTAAATGATTTAAATACCATCAGAAATCGTTCTATTGTCAATGGGGGATATACTTCAATTGATGCTACCAATGCAAGTAAACTGATCGACAAAGAGCGTCAGTTGGAATTGGCTTACCAGGCTGAACGCAGTTATGATGTGTTTCGTAATGGCTTGCCGTTAAATAGAACTTATCCTGGGCCACAAAAACAATTTGAGGATATTGTGCCGACAGATTTTAGAGTGACTTATTTTATTCCACAGGATGCGATCAATTCATATCCAGGGAAATTGACTCAGAATCCAACGTCTAATTAGGCGAATATTGATAATTTAAACCCTATAAATGGCTTTACTTCACGGTAAAGCCATTTTTGTTTTTGTGTCGCGATAATCCCTTTCGAATCCGTATCTTTGTTCCCTTAAGTATATTTTTAGCATAAAAGTGCCACCTGCTGTGATAGTGGGTGGATCAAATAAAATAAATATGGCAAATATTGTTGCAATTGTTGGTCGTCCAAATGTTGGTAAATCTACCTTATTCAATCGTCTTACAGAAAGTAGAAAAGCGATTGTTGATGACTTTAGCGGGGTGACGCGCGACCGTCATTATGAAACAGCCGAGTGGATCGGAAAGAAATTTACAGTAATTGATACAGGTGGTTTTGTACATGGTTCGGATGATGTCTTTGAAGAGGCTATTCGTGATCAGGTCTATATCGCTATTGAAGAAGCTTCGGTCGTTATATTCATGGTGGATGTCACCACTGGCATTACCGACTTGGATGACGAAATCGCTGATATTCTGAGAAGAAGTTCTAAGCCCGTGTATGTCGTGGCTAATAAAGTCGATCACGCTAAATTGCACCATGAATCGGCAGAGTTTTATGCTTTTGGTTTAGGTGAGGTTTTTAATATCTCGTCGGCTACAGGATCCGGTACAGGTGAATTGTTGGATGCTGTTGTTTCTCATTTTGAAGTGGAAGAGGAAGAAGAAGAATCTTTACCGAAATATACCATCGTGGGGCGCCCGAATGTGGGTAAATCCTCCTTGACAAATGCCTTGATCGGCAAAGATCGCAATATTGTAACGCCAATGGCCGGGACAACACGTGATTCAATCCGTATACATTACAATCAATATGGACATAACTTTTTATTGATCGATACTGCTGGTCTTCGTCGTAAGTCCAAAGTAAATGAAGATATTGAGTTTTATTCAGTGATGCGTACCATCAAAGCTTTGGAAGATTCTGATGTGACAATTTTAATGCTTGACGCACAGGATGGATTAGAAGCGCAGGACGTTAATATTTTCAACTTGGCGGAGAAGAACCGCAAAGGTATTGTCATTGTTGTCAATAAGTGGGATTTGATCGAAAAAGACAATAAGACAATGAAGGCTTTCGAAGATCGTATCAAAGAGAAAATAGCACCATTTACAGATGTGCCTATTATCTTTACTTCCGTAACCGAAAAACAACGTGTTCTTAAGGTGTTGGAAGTTGCGGATAAGGTATACGCCAACAAGACCAAAAAGATCCCTACTTCCAAGTTGAATGAAGTGATGTTGGATATTATCGAGAATTATCCACCCCCATCCTTAAAAGGTAAATATATCAAAATTAAATATGCAACACAGTTGCCTGGACGGACACCGATGTTTGCATTCTTCTGTAATCTGCCACAATACATCAAAGATCCATACAAACGTTTTATTGAAAACAAATTGCGTGAGCACTTTGACTTTACAGGTGTGCCAATTCAAATATATTTCAGACAAAAATAGATTTCCAAGCAGCGATTAAACATGGACCATAATCTCTATTTATACAATACGCTTTCGCGAACAAAAGAAAAATTCGAACCTATTCATCCCAACCTCGTTGGTATGTACGTATGTGGACCCACCGTATACAGTGATGTGCATTTGGGTAACTGTCGGACGTTTGTATCTTTTGATTTGATTTTTAGATACTTGCGTCATCTTGGTTATAAAGTGCGTTATGTGCGCAATATTACAGATGCGGGGCATTTGGAAGGCGATCGTGATGAAGGGGATGACAAATTTGCAAAAAAAGCAAAATTGGAACAATTGGAGCCGATGGAAATCGTTCAAAAGTATACGATAGGTTTTCATGACGTATTGCGTCTTTTCAATACGTTGCCACCGAGTATTGAGCCTACTGCGACAGGACATATCTCCGAGCAGATCGAAATGATCGAACAGATTATCGAGAATGGTTATGCCTATGAGCGGAATGGTACAGTCTATTTTGATGTTGAAAAATACGTTGAAACATACGATTATACGATATTGACCAATCGTAAATTGGAGGATATGCTCAATAATACCCGTGAATTGAGTGGTCAGGATGAGAAAAAGGGGCGTTTGGACTTTGCCTTGTGGATCAAAGCAAAGCCTGAAACGATTATGCGTTGGCCCGCACCTTGGAGTGTTGGCTTTCCGGGTTGGCATATCGAATGTTCGGCCATGAGCAGAAAGTACCTAGGTGATCAATTTGATATTCATGGCGGTGGAATGGATTTGGCAGCAACCCATCATACCAATGAAATTGCACAGTCCGAAGCATGTAACCATACGAGCCCTGCCAAATATTGGATGCACACGAATATGTTGACTGTCAACGGTGCGCGTATGTCCAAATCTGCAGGGAATGGATTTTTGCCGGGAGAGCTATTTACTGGAAATCATCCCTTATTGAATAGAGGCTATTCGCCGATGGCTGTACGTTTCTTTATGTTACAGGCCCATTATAGAAGTACGTTGGATTTCTCCAATGAGGCGCTGGATGCGGCCGACAAGGGGTATAAAAGGCTGATGACTGCAATCAGTCTATTAGACAAATTGAAGGTGTCGAAAGGTGCTGATTCATTCAATTTGGCTGAAATTCGCCGTAAATGTTACGCGGCTATGGATGACGACTTTAATAGCCCTGTACTCATTGCTGAATTATTTGAAATTGTACGTATCATCAACTCGATTTATGATGGTAAAGCGAAAGTAACGGCAGAAGGATTGGAGGGCCTTAAACTATTCATGAAAGAATTTGTAGAGGATATTCTAGGCCTTCGAAACGATCAGACTTCAGCATCCGATGATATCGATGACCTCATGAATCTGGTCATCAAGCTACGTAATGAAGCAAAAGCAAATAAAGACTTCGTCACCTCAGATCGTATTCGTGATGAGCTTAATTCTATTGGAATTCAATTGAAAGATAGTAAGGAAGGAACACTTTGGAATAAGATTTGATAGATAAGAAATCGAATTTATACAAGAGGAATGCAATGGAATATTCTTATTGGGAAAACACGTTATCTGTGGAAACCAATGGATATTCCATATCACCTTTAAAAGAAAGATCATTTTGCATATGAATTTTTGGAATAGGCTATCCGTCGTCGCATTGATGAGTGTTGCTGGTACAACACTCATCAATGCGCAGATACCTGAGAAAGTTGGAAGCCTATTGCAGGCCGATAAGGATGCTGCTGCCTTGGCGAAAGCGTCTACGCCACACCAGGCGTTTCTTTCGATCATTGATAAGGAATCTACGTTTTATGTCCCATCGGCAGTAAATGCCTATAACTATCTGAATAATAGACCAAATATTCCCGATGTTTTAAATTGGCAGCCTACCTTTGCGTTGATTGCTAAAAGTCAGGAGTTTGGTGTGACTTCGGGGTCTATGGACTTTCAGAAAGTAGGCGCAAGATTGCGTCATGGAGAATACTTGACTGTCTGGAAACGCAACAAAAAAGGTAAGTGGCTGGTCGATATTCGTGCCGAAGTTGAAAACAACGGGAACGACGGGGAGTTTGATCTTGAATATATCGAACCTACCGACTCGTGGTATCTGAAGCATCGTTCTAAAGTACGCTTAAACCAGCGTGAAGATATTGTCCTGGAGACAGACAAATTGATGTCAACCGTTTTGAAAGCCGACAATCCAACCGCATATAAGGAGTTTTTAAGTGAGGATGTCCGGTTTTTGTTCCCTTGGACCAATCCGATGGAAGGAAAGGCTAAAATGATGGCCTATCTCAAAAAACAACGCATGACGATAGAGACAGTCCCCGAAGAAGTAAAACGTTCATATAGTGGCGATTTTGCCTATACCAAGGGAACTGCAACGGTGCGACAAAAGGATAAGGTGGTGAAGTATAATTATATTCGTATCTGGCAATTGAGTGAATTAGCGAAGGATGATGTGAAGAAAGCGAACTGGAATATTCTGATCGAGATGATGTTTGAGAAATAATAGGACGATTGCAACATAAAAAAAGGGCTTGAATATATACTATTCAAGCCCTTTTTTTATAGGATAAGTGTATTGTACACTTATTGTTTTTTCCATTTTTTCAATCCTTCACTCTGACCGAAATCATCACTGATATTGATGTAGGTGGTCTTCAATTTATCATCGAACCATTTGCTCAGATTACGATTGGTTTTATCCTGAACGGCGGCTTCTTTGATCTTTGTGAAATCCTCGTCCAAGTTCGCTTTGTGCGGTGGTATGCGTGTTTTCAGGTAATTGAAACGGTAACCAACATCGCCCATTTTGTCTGTAAATTGCTCTGGTTTGGAGTATTCTCCCGGTTTTAGCGGATCGATTGCTGTAAATACTGATTTCTCCAAGCCATCCATAGGAATTACGGTTGTGCGGCTTGAACCCTCTTGATTTAGGATCATACCACCATTGAATTTACTCTCCTCCGCATCAGAATAATTTGTAGCGGCATGATAGAAATCCATTTTTTTGTCAACGACCAATTTATAGATACTGTCCAATTTATTTTTTGTCCGTTCTAATGCTGCAGGGCCAGGATTGATCTTCATCAGGATATGGCGTGTGTGTACCTCTTCGCCACGTCTTTCCAGCACCTGAATAATATGAAAGCCATATTTGGATTCGACAATAGGTGATATTTCTCCCGGTTTTAATTTAAAAGCCATGGCAGAGAATTCTTTGACATAATTATCACGTGTACCAAAGCCTAAATCACCGCCATAGGGGGCAGATCCGGGATCTTGAGAGTATATACGAGCCATTGTACCAAAGTCGGAGCCATCTACAATCTGTTTGCGGATACCTTCAATCTTCTCGCGCTGTTCCTTTTTCTCTGCATCGGTCAATTTGGGCATCATGACAATTTCACCGATTTCTACCTCGGTATTGAAGTAAGGGAGACTGTCTTTATTCAAGCCCTCAAAATAACGCTTTACTTCCAATGGAGTTACATCTATTTTGGAAACGATGTTTTGTCTCATTTTCTGTGCTTTTAATTGCTCGAAAACACTAGGACGCATCTCTTCTTTGTATTGTAATAAGGAACGGTTGAGGAATTTTTCAAGGCGTTCTTGCCCTCCTGCCTGTTGTGACATGTGGCGCAGACGCGCATTGAGGTTGTCATCCACTTCGGTCTCGGTTACATCGATGGAGTCAATTACGGCTTGTTGTGATAATAATTTTTGGACAATTAACTGTTCCAATATACCATCTTTATAGTTTTCATCTGGTTTATTCCCTTGCGCCAACCATTGAGAATATTGCATATCCACGTCGGACTGTAAGATAATGCCCGATCCAACCGTTGCTACAACGCGATCAATAACTTGACGTTGCGCAAGACTGGCCTGAATTGATGCAAACAGCAATAAAAACAATATATAAATGTTTTTTTTCATCCGTATAAATTATTTATGATATTTATGAGTGATCTTCATTTATATAAATGAACTCGTTTCACTCGGTTATTTGTTCATCATTTATTTTTTGTCACAAGCATTCGCGTTGCCTTCGGCGGTATGCGTAGTATTTGTGTTCAATATATACTTTTTTGAACAACAGCACAAAATTATCAGATTATATGAATTATTCGTACTTTTATTTAACAATATTTTTGTATTCCCAATATTTTAAATGGGTGATTTTAGAATTGTTAAAATTGATGTGCTAAAATACGCATTTGCCTATTAGAAAGGACGGTTTTAACCAAATTTAACAAGTCTATTGACGATATTTACGCCCGTAAAATGGCGTGATTTTAGATCCTCACACTGCGGAATTAATGGGGAAATTTGAGTGGGATCTCGTATAATTTAGAAACAAACTTGATGTAACGGCTCATTCAACAAATGAGTAGCTACATTTATAAAATAATTTCAATGAAAAAAGCATTTGTTTATTTGATGACAATTTTACCTCTGGCTAGTTTTGCGCAACAGATTCCCATGTTTGTGGGAACATATACGAGTAAAACCGCGAGCAAGGGCATCTATATTTATAATTTTGATGTTAAAACTGGTGAAACAACCTTGTCGAGCACACAAGAAAGTAAAGATCCATCCTTTTTGGCGCGAAATAATAACTTTATTTATGTCGTTAATGAGGTTCCAAATCAAGAGGGGACTGTTTCTGCCTATTCTTTTAAGGACGGTCATTTAACTTTTCTAAACTCACTTCCTTCTGGAGGGGAGTCGCCTTGTTTTGTTGAAGTACATCCGAAGGGTAGCTTGCTCGCTGTGGCAAATTATACAGGCGGCTCTGCAGCTTTGTTTGATTTAGAAAGTAATGGTGTGTTAAGCAAAAGAGCGCGTTTAATACAACACGAGGGTAAGGGGGTGGATCCCGTACGCCAAGAAAAGCCACATGTACATTCTACTTTTTTCTCCAATAAAGGGGATAAGTTGTACGTCCAAGATCTTGGTTTGGATGAGATTTCTATTTATCCGTTGAATAAAGCGGGAAATGTCTATAGTCTTGCTGATGAATCGGAAGATGTCTTTACTCCAGCTGGAGGAGGACCACGTCATATCGTGTTTGATAAGAAAGAGAAATTCCTATATGTCGTCCTGGAAATGACCGGTCAAATTGCATCGTATAAGAAAGATGGAGATGCATGGATGTATCAAAGTACTTTTGATATCAACCCCGAAGGTTTTAAAGGAAGTAACGGTGGAGCTGATATTAAGATCTCCGCTGATGGAAAATTTCTGTATGCGACCAACCGCGGCGATGCCAATACAATAGCTACTTTTTCGGTAGAGAAGGACGGCGAATTGAAGAAAATTTCTAATCTTTCAGTGAAAGGCAAAGGACCACGCAATTTCAACCTTTCTCCGGACGGGAAATATCTTTTGGTCGCAAATCAATATACCAATAACATTGTTTTGTTTAGCCGGGATGCCAAAACGGGTTTGTTGACAGATACTGGAAAAGAAATCGCTGTACCAGCTCCTGTTTGTATTATATTTTAATCCAGAAAGGACGTTCTAATAAGAAGAAGATTTTTAGGAATAACTGTATAGGCTTTTCTTAAAAATCTTCCTTTCGACAATCTAATTTACCTTCCTTTTCGAGATCATTTAAGGTGGTACCCTTCCATGTTTTCACACGCTGTATATAAGCTGCTCTGCCAATCATGTGTGCGGCAACCGGGGCTGTTAGGATCAGAAAAAATCCAATGGCTATAGCCTTGGTCGTTACGGATACATCCGGAAAGGTCATGGCTGCACAGATGAGCAAAAGTCCTACACCCAGCGTTGCCGCTTTTACCGTAACCGAAAGACGTAAATAAAAATCGGGCATCCGCAAGATGCCAATAGACGCAAATAGTATGGCCAATGCCCCGATGGTACTGAGTATGGCTAAAGTAATATCAATCATCTTTGCTTTGTTTTTCTAAATAAAATGAAAACGCGATCGTGCCAAGAAATGCGATCAGTGCCAAGATCATGGCAATGTCTAAAAACACTTCCTGCGACGTTCGTATACTATACACGGTAATAATGCCGATCCCGATGGTGATAATGAGATCGAGAGCAATCACACGATCAAATATCTGGGGACCTTTATACAGCCGGATAAATGCCAGTATGACTGAAATAGTCAGGATCGGAAGGATCACATAATCAAAGTAGCTATTTAAAGTCATCTTAAGAGTTCTAAAAGTCTTCGTTCAACATTATTTTTAAGGGTAGAAACAAACTGTTCTTTGCTTTTCATGTACATGACGTGAATAAAGAGCGTTTTTTTATCTTCACTTACGTCGAGGATAAGTGTGCCGGGTGTCAACGAAATAAAGGTTGAAAGCAGGTTTATTTCCAAATCGGTTTTTGCATCCATGGGGTATTTAACAATCGCCGGTTTGATAAAAAACTTGGGTGTTATCACGTCGTAGGCAACCTGCACATTGGCGACAATCATTTCCCACAGGAAAAAAAGAATAAAACTCAATGTTTTGGGTACCCGATAAAAGTAGCGTTGATCCACCTCATTCCTGTTCATCAACCAGAGAATTCCAAATCCCAACATAAAGCCGAATAAGAAGTTGGTATAGTACATCGATCCCGTCAGTGCGACCCAGATAAAGGATAACATGAGGTTCATTAAAAACTGTTTAATCATATCATTTCTGCCCTCCTAATACAGCGTTTATGTAAGGTGATGTGTCCAATAATTGTGTAGCGATCTGATCTGCGACATGGATAATTGATTCGGCGTTGAGTCCGATATACAGGGACGCTGATGCCAAAATAACGACAGGAAGTATGAGCATTGTTCTTTTATAGCCGATCATGCCCGCAAATTTATCCTCAATGATTTCCGGATCGGGGGCATCTTTCCAGAATACCTGTGCCCACATTTTGGCGATGACAAACAAGGTGATAAAACTGCCAATGATCAGGGCTCCCGCGAAAGCATACTTCTCTAAGTGGAAGGCATCTTTGAATAGATAGATTTTAGGCCAAAAGCCCGAGAGCGGCGGGATGCCCACCAGTGAAAAAAGAACAATGGCAAAAAGCAATGAGATCTTTGGGTATTGCGCATAAAGTCCGCCCAGTTTATTCATATCCATGGTACCACGGAGTTGTCGTATAACACCGGCGATGAGGAATAAATTCGTTTTGACCATAATATCATGGATCAGATAGAATACGGCCCCCAATAAGGCCCATTTGCTATACAAGCCCAAACCGCCAATCATAAAACCAATATGGCAAACGATCAAATAGGAAAATAACCTCCGGATATTGGATTTGATCAATGCACCAAAAGCGCCCGTCAGAATAGTCAATATAGCCAGTACGATAAGGAGTTCTTTGGTAAAATGATTGGGAATAAATAATAGGGAAAAGACCCTGAACAAGGCGTAAATCCCAACTTTGGTCAATAAGCCCCCAAATGTCGCTGCTACGGCCGAAGGCGGCGTATGGTAAGAAGAGGGTAACCAGAAATAGAGTGGAAAAACGGCGGATTTAATGCCAAAACCGATCAGGAAAAATGTTGCTGTAATTTCTACTAATGCCTGATTTTGTATTTTGGGGATACGCAGGGCTAAGTCGGCCATGTTTAAGGAACCTGAAATGCCATAAAGTATGCCTATTCCGGTTAGGAAAAATGTGGAGGCCAGGATATTCATGGCCATATATTTTACAGCTCCCTCCAATTGAGATTTTCTACCCCCTAAGGTCATCAGTACAAAAGAGGAAATAATAATGACTTCAAACCATACGTACAGGTTGAAGATGTCACCTGTCAGAAACGCGCCGTTTAGTCCCATCATCAAAAAGTGGAAGATCGGGAAATAGCCATAGAGGATGCGCTGGCGTCCCACACCGACACAGGAAAAGATGGAGACCGCCAAACCTGCTATTGAAGTCAGGAGAACAAGGGTACTGCTGAATAGGTCGGCAACAAAGACAATCCCAAAAGGAGCTTTCCAATTGGCCGCATTCATGGTCAAAATACCACCGTCATAAACCTTGAAGAATAGTTTAAAGGCAAGAATAAGTGCGAGCAAACTTCCACCAACGCTCAGAAAACGTTGTGCAGTGGATTTGCGCCACAACATCAGTTGGACAATAGCAATAAATAAATGCACGATAATCGTGGCAATAATGTGGTTGTCTATCATATATCTTCTTCCTCAGGCGTGTTCAAATCATCCAGATCATCGGTACCCAGCAATGCATATACACGCTTGAGTAAAACGATGGCAAAGGAGGTCAGGCCAAAGCTGATCACGATGGCCGTTAAAATAAGGGCTTGCGGAATCGGGTCCGCATAAATATCGGTGAATACCTTCAAATCGGGGCCTATGATGGGTGGTTTACCCTTAATAATGTTTCCCAATAAGAAGATCAATATATTGGTACCATTGCCCAGTAACATAATACCCAGCAACAATTTCACCATGCTTCGACGCAGGATGAGGTATATTCCGGCAGCATAAAGGATGCCGATCAAGAGTACGAGTATCAGTTCCATTATTCTTCTTCTTCTGTCGTTAAAGCAATTGTAAATAAAATCGTCAGGACAACGCCAATGACAACAAAGTACACACCAAGGTCAAAAAATAAGGCGGTTCCTATCATCCCGATGACGGGAATTTTCTCTTCCAGCCAAAGCCCGGTCATGACGGGATAACCAAAAAATGCAGGTAGGAACATACTGATGGTCGAAATTCCCAGTCCGATGGGGATGAGTGACAGGGGTTTGTATTGAATCAATTTCATGGTATTTTGAGGGCCAAAGGCAAAACTATGCAGGACAAAAGCAATCGAAGCAACCAGGCCGCCCACGAAACCTCCGCCTGGGTAATAATGCCCCCGGAGTAGAAGGAACACCGAGAAAAGTAAAAGTATTGGTAATAAATACCGCGTAGCGGTCTGTAATATTGTACTGTTCATTTGTTATTATTTAGCAATGAGTTGTCCGCTCATTTGTGAATCACCTTTATCTATCATTATTCTTTGTCAGAGGACTTTAAACGTAATTTTAATAAGCTATATACCCCCAGTGCAGCGATACTCAATACCACAATTTCAAACATGGTGTCAAAACCTCTGAAATCGACAAGCAATACATTGACGACATTTTTTCCTTTAGCAAGCACATAGGCGTAATCGCCATAGAAATCACTGATATTTGTGGTTGTTGGTTCGTGCAGAACTCGAAGTGCGACCATGGAAAGCAAAATTCCAAAAACGATAGCGACAATGGCGTCACGAATGATGGTGCGCCGGTTGGCCAGGTTCAGGAAAGAAGGTAGTTTAAAGAGTACCAATACGAAGAGTACCACCGTGAGTGTATCGATGGTAAACTGTGTCATCGCTAGATCTGGAGCACTGTAAAACACGAAAATAAGACATATAGCATAACCTACAACACTGGTGGCTACTACAGCTGTTAAACGGGATGAGGTGCGGATGGTGAGTACAATGGCGCCGATCAAAATGCAGACTGTGGTGACTTCGTAGAAACTCACCGGAGATAGGGTTTCCCATTTGATATGGAGTGGGCCGCCTAGGTATAGTTGGTAAGCGATGAGTAATTCGGCAAATAAGATAATTTTCAACAGATACGAACGCAAATAGCCGTTGTGCATTTTGTTGGTGAAAAAAGTAGAGAATAAAACAATTTCCTGAGCACATAATCGAATGATATATTCAGGCGAAATCTTATTGAAATTTGCAATCCAAGCCAATTTTTTAGCACTGGGTCTGTTTGCGAAATAAAGTAAGGTACCCGCGGCAATTGTAATAGCGCTTAATAGCAGGACTAAATTAAAGCCATGCCAGATTTTCAGTTGAAAAGTTTCCGGTTTTGCAAGTATGCTTACCGCGGTTGGCCCTGCAATCCAGTCGCCGATAAGTCCGGGGATACAGCCAAAAGCAACACCGAGGACGGCTAAAAGTAAAGGCGGGATCCACATGGCTTTATAGGGTAGGTGGATTTTATGAAATTGCTCGGGCAACTTACCCATAAAAGGTTTGATGCCGGCCATAAATCCAGCAGAGACCAGGAGTATATTGGTTGCTACTGCAGCGACGGTCAAATAGAGAAATAAATCAGGTGTGGCATGTAGTGTTGCCTCATAAATCAGATCCTTTCCAATAAACCCAAATGTAAGTGGAATACCGGCACTGGAAAGTGCCGCTAGGAAACCTGCTATAGCGATAGGCATTAATACCTTACGTAGCCCTCGTAAGATGGTAAGATCCCGCGTTCCCGTTTCATGGTCTATAATCCCCGTAATCAAGAATAAGGCAGCTTTATACAAGGCATGTACGAGTATAAAGACACTTGCTGCGATAACGGCATCCTTGGTGCCTAGTCCCAACAAGAATACTAAAATACCGAGGGCGGATATGGTCGAATAGGCGAGTACTCCCTTGAGGTCTGTTCTAAAAAGCGAATGGAATGCAGCATAAAGCATCGTGAAACCACCAATGGCCATGAGGGAATACGTCCAGATCGGGTTGCCCCCAAGAATTGGTGAAAAACGGGCCAAAAGATAGATTCCTGCCTTAACCATCGTTGCCGAGTGTAAGTAGGCCGACACTGGCGTTGGCGCCTTCATGGCACCGGGTAACCAAAAATGGAAAGGGAATTGTGCTGATTTCGTAATTGCTCCAAGTGTTATGAGGGCAAAGACCAGGGGAAATAGTGGATGTTGCTGAATGAGGGATACTTTGTCGATGAGTGCTGTAATATGGTAAGTACCCGCAATATTACCCAGCAAAATAAAACCTGCCAGTAGAAAAAAACCACCCAAACCAGTAATGGAAAGTGCAGTTAATGCGCTTTTGCGCGAATCATTTTTGTCATTGTTAAATCCAATGAGAAAAAATGAGCTGATCGAGGTTAGTTCCCAAAAGATGAAGAGCAACAGCATATTGTCCGACAGGACTAGCCCCAGCATAGCCGACATAAAAAGGCAGAGGTAGCCAAAGAACCGGTCGATATACCGATGACCTTTGAGATAGGCATTCGCGTAGAAAAAGATGCACGCTCCGATCCCAGTAATCAATAAGGCGAAAAGTAGGGATAGTCCATCTAATTTAAAATCCAGATTGATGCCTAAGGAGGGCACCCAGGGTGTTGATTGCACGAAATAGGAGCTTTGACCAATAGGTACGATATATTGCGCAAAGTATAGAAATAGAAGTACCGGTAAGAATGCGAGAATAATACCCCATCTGGTTTTTAGGAACCGACCAAATGGAACAATAAGGCTCGATGTTATTAATCCTGACAGAACAGTAAATAGCATTTAGTCTTTGTTTTAATTTTTAACCTTCACTATTTCATCGTTGCCAATGCTTATATGGCGATGAAGGTTTTTTGAAAGTTTACAATATAATAAAAAAAAGCGAAAAAATGCTAGTTTTTGATCATTTTCCCGCTATGTAAAGGATGAAAGAGGGGATTTTGTTTTGTTTGTCTGAAAAAAAACTAAACTGGTTTAGCAATTTAGAGAGCGATACATGCTGGTTTAAAATTATTATTTGTGATTAACAAAAAAAAAGAGCATTTTTACGATACAATTATTAAACATTCGTATTCGGATGTGTTTTTTATCCTAAATAACCTCATCTATACAATAATATAAGCTGAGTGTGGAAGCGACCTAACTATGCAGAAAGAAGAAGTATTGTTTAAGACGCACTATAATGGACTTTGCCATTTTGCATGGAAGATTGTTGGTGACCTTTCTGTTGCGGAGGATCTGGTACAAGACTCTTTTATTGCGTATTTCAAAAATACCGATCAAGTCAGCGATAATGATATTGCTATTAAGAATTACTTATACAGTTCTGTCCGTTTTGGCTGTTATAATCATATCCGTCATGAAAAAGTGCGGCAAAAGTATTGGAATGTCGTAGGTTTTACCGAAGAAGATAATACGGCGCTTGAATTGAATATGATTCACAGTGAGGTCATTCAGGAAATATATAAAATTATTGAGGAAATGCCTTTTGCCTGTCAACAAGTTTTTCGGCTGGGTTATCTCGAGGGGTTATCCAATCTTGAAATTACACGCGAGCTACAAATTAGTATCAATACCGTAAAAACACAGAAGCAACGTGGTATGAAAATGTTGCTCAAGCGTTTGAATCCCGAGTTTATTCCCCTTATTATATTTTTGTTAAAAAATATTTAAATTTTTGTCACCCTTTTCTTCGTCTTAGGTTTCTTTATGGTAGTTAATGAAAGAAAACACAAGACATATCGCTGATTTAATACAGAAATTCCTTTTTGGACAATTGACAGCTGAGGAACAAGTACAACTTGATGAATGGCTCAAGGCCAGTTCACAAAATAAACAACTTTTAGAATCCTTCCGAAATGCGGAAAATATAGCAGAAGATTTAGCTATTATTCGGCAATTAGATGCGAATCAAGCATGGGGCCGGTTGAAAAATAAAGAAGCTAACAGTAGGAGATTTTTCTGGAAATGGCCCTTAAGCATTGCAGCATCTATTGTATTTTTGTTAGGAGGTTTTCTATTATGGAAAGGTGATTTTGCCTCATTCTTTTCGGGCGATAAAAGTGTAGTAGTTGCAAAAAAGCAAGATATTGCTCCTGCAACAAGTGGTGCGGTATTAGTGCTAGCTGATGGTACCAAAGTTTCTTTAAATGGTGATTCTACGAAAACCCTGACTAAAAACAATAATCTGATTGGGAACAGCAATGAACTGATCGTTAAGCAAACAGATCAAGCGATCCCATTACAATATAACTCTTTGATTGTTCCAAAAGCAAGTTTCTATAAGATGACTTTGGCGGATGGGACTAAAGTATGGGTAAATGCGTTATCTCAATTGAAATTTCCGGCGCAGTTTTCAGCTAAGGAGCGTAGAGTTTTTTTGGAGGGAGAAGCCTATTTTGAAGTTGCCCCTAATGCAGCGCAACCATTTATTGTAGAATCCAGAGGGAATGAAATCAAGGTGTTGGGAACACATTTTAATATTAACGCCTACTCCGATCAGATTCGTACAACTTTAGCTGAAGGGAGGGTCGAGGTGCGGCAGAATAATCAGTTTGTCGAATTATTACCAGGTGAATTCGCTTCTTCTTTTAAGGATAATTTGGTCAAAGGGCGGGCAGATCTAGCCCATGATCTTGCTTGGCACAATAATGAATTTTATTTCAAAAAGGAAACGATAACGAACATAGCACATCAGTTATCGCGCTGGTATGATCTCGATGTTACCTTCCGAGGAGATGTGCAGCTGGATAAAGAGTATACCGGAAGTATCGAACGTGATGTAAAATTGTCACAGGTATTGGAGATGTTATCCTATGTCAGTAACCTAAAATTTGAAGTTGAAGGCAATAAATTGATTATTGCTACCAAAAGTTAAGGATTAACAATTTATAAAGCAGTAAATAGCACGCCTATGGTAAAATAATACATCAAAAGCAATGACCTAAAAAAAGAGAACAGGAATGTTGCAGCATCCCTGTTCAGAAAAAGATGCGATCATCAGGTCCTAAATCTAAAAATGAACAATTAAATCCCAATTAACCACAAAGTGTAAATGTATGAATAACTTACCACTTAGCAAAAGGTGGTCCTTGATCCCTCAAGACCCACGATTTTGCAAACCATTACGTATTATGAAAATTAGTACATGTCTTCTATTCGCATTTGTGACGGGTGTGCACGCTAAGAGCACGGCACAAAAAGTCACGTTGAATATGAAAAATGCACGTATTGAAGAAGCACTGTCTGCCATTTCCAAGCAGTCCCATCTACGTGTATTATATAGTGAAAACTTGAATACTAAGGCCCGGATTTCAGTGAACGTTAAAGATGCGTCTGTCGAGGAAGCATTGAATGCTGTCTTGAAAAGCAATAATATTGAATATAAAATTATTGCTAATACTATTTCGGTCAACAGTAATGCAAAGAATATCAGCATGACAGTCCCATTGGCTATACAGCAATCTGTTTCAGGTACGGTTACTGATAAAAACGGAAAGGGACTAAGCGGCGCTACTGTAACTGTAAAGGGAACTTCTATTTCGACCCAAACAGATGATTCAGGCCACTTTAGGATTAATGCCTCTTCATCTTCCGTTTTGGTCGTTCGGTATGTCGGGTTTGGAACTAGAGAAATTTCCATGGCTGGTAAGTCGACCATAAATGTTGTGCTTACGGCAAATGACTTGAAATTGGAGGAGGTCAATGTGGTTGCAACCGGGTATCAGAATCTGGATCGTAAGTTTTTCACTGGAGCATCTACAAAAATTGATGCTAAGGAGGCTGAACGCGCAGGGGTGCCTGATGTATCACGCATGCTGGAAGGGCAGGCCGCTGGTGTCTCTGTTCAAAATGTGTCGGGTACTTTTGGTGCTGCACCTAAAATTCGGGTCCGGGGCGCAACCTCATTAACTGGAGATAATAAACCACTTTGGGTAATTGATGGTGTGATCTTGGATGAGGCGGTCAATATCTCCAATGAAGCACTATCAACTGGGGATGCTAACACCTTATTAGGATCCTCTGTAGCGGGGTTAAATCCAGACGACATTGAGTCAATTACTGTGTTAAAGGATGCCGCAGCTACCGCCATGTATGGTGCGGCTGCGATGAATGGTGTGGTCGTTGTAAATACAAAAAGAGGTAAAAATACAGAAGGACAAGTACACTTCAACTATTCCGGAAACTTTACAACCTATATAAAACCCAATTATAATCAATTCGATATCATGAACTCTGCTGAGCAGATGCAATTGGTTATTGATATGGAAAACAAAGGGTACTTAAATCATTCCCAGGTTTCGAGAGCCGGAACGGGGGGAGTATTCACCAAAATGTACAATCTCATGTACGAATATGACCCAAACACCGATTCTTTCAAACTCAGAAATGATGCTCCCTCTCGTTATAACTTCTTGCAACGTTATGCGAACGTCAATACAGATTGGTTTGATTTGTTGTTCAGGAACAGTTTTGTGCATGATCATTCGTTAAGTATGAGTACTGGAACGGCTAAGGCGCAGACCTATGCTTCAACGAGTTTTATGAATGACCCAGGTTATACACTCGGTAACCAGGCAAAGCGGTTTACGGCTAACATTCGTAATAACTATAAAATCAATGACAAACTTAGTACGGAATTTATTTTTCAGGGAAATATTCGCGATCAGCGTACACCAGGTACTTTAAATCGAAATTCTGATGCGGTATATGGTAGCTATTCGCGGGATTTTGATATTAATCCATATTCCTACGCATTAAATACCAGTCGTATTATTACACCATATGATGAAAATGGTGACCGCGAATATTTTACGCGAGATTACGCTCCATTTAATATCTTCAATGAACTTGATAATAATTATATCAAACTTAAATTAATGGATATTAAGGTGCAAGCGGGTATAACGTATAAAATTTTACCTTCTTTGACCTATTCTGCGACCGGAATGTATCGTTATTATAATTCCGAAAGGCAGCATATGATCACGGAGAATGCTAATCTTTCTAAGGCTTATCGTGCAAATCAAGATCAGACGGTAAATAGCGGCAATCGCTTCCTTTATGCTGATCCGGATTTTCCAAACACGGATAAATATGTCATTCTTCCCAACGGAGGATTCTTCAATGTCGCCAATAACAATATGATCAGTTATTATATGCGGCACAATCTGGAATTCAACAAAAAGTGGAATGATCATACCATGAATTTGTTTGGGACCTATGAACTTCAATATGCGGATAAACAGAGTCACGATTTTAATGGGCCAGGAATAGAATATGGTAATGGTAATCTAGTCCTGCCTGTGTATCGGTATTATAAGAAACAACTTGAATCTGGCGATGCACCATTTGCGATGAATTATACCTACGACCGTAAACTAGCTTATGCTTTGCGCGGTGCTTATAATTATAAGGATAAGTACTCATTTAACTTTACGACCCGTTATGACGGATCCAATAAAATGGGGCGTACTAATGTTGCTAGGTGGCTACCTACCTGGAATGTTTCCGCTGCCTGGGATATCGATCAGGAAAACTTCTTTAATAGAGAAAATAAGATCTTGTCACGCGCTAGATTACGGGGGACTTATGGCTTAGTTGCGAATATGGGAAATGCATCGAATTCCTCGGCTGTCTTCTATAATGCGATTACCTATCGACCTTATGATGGAGAAAAAGAAGGTAAGATCAGTATCAATGGTCTGGAAAATTCAGAGTTGACCTGGGAGAAAATGTACGAGCTTAATATTGGTACAGATTTAGGCTTCTTAAACGATCGCATTGATTTAAATTTTGACTATTATAGACGTAATATATTTGATTTAATAGGACCAATTCGGACGTCAGGGATTGGAGGACAATTTGAAAAATTAGCCAATTATGCTGATATGAAAGGACACGGTGTTGATATTCAGCTTGGTGGATATCCATTTAAAGATCCGAATGGCTTTACCTGGCGTACGCAGCTTACACTAGGTTTTAACAAAACAAAAATCACCAAGCTAAATGTAACCCGCAATATTTGGGATCTCATTTCAGGTGAAGGTGGAGCAATGATCGGCAGGCCGCATAGGGGGTTATATTCGTTGGATTTTGATAAGTTGGCCGCCAATGGAGGTTATCCAACCTATATAGGAACGGATGGTACTCCGGGTGAAACCTATTTTTGGTTCCAAGATAATCAAACGGAATTCTTAAAGTATGAGGGGCCAGTGGATCCTACACTTGCCGGAGGTTACTACAACCGCCTAGAATACAAAAATTTTAGCTTTTCCTTTTTGCTGAAATTTGGTTTGGGAAATATGGTCCGTTTACAGCCTAATTATTCACCGATTTACCTCGATATGTATAATGTATCCAGGGAACTGATCAATCGCTTTATTTATAAAGGAGATGAATATTTAACAGTAGTTCCATCTACGCTCGATGGACTAACAGCAGAATTTGACATTAAGAACGCTGCTGGGGATCGCACGGCATCTGTTTATTCCTATAACGCTTATAATTATTCATCTGAACGAGTTGCCAAAGGTGATTATCTCCGTTTATCGCAAATTTCCGTCGGCTATAATATTCCCAAATCCGTAGTCAGCAAAATTAAATTTAGGACTGCCCAAGTAAATTTAGTCGGCAATAACCTTTGGTTGATTTACGCTGATAAAAAACTAAATGGAGTAGATCCGGAGTTCTATAATAATGGGGGGGTAGCCTTACCTGTTCCTAAGCAAGTCACTCTGTCTGTAAAATTGGGATTCTAAACGATTAAATTATGAAACTTACAAATCTTAAATATCTATTCATTTCTTCCGCACTGCTACTCAGCAGTTGTAACAAATACCTGGATCAGCAACCGGATATGAGAGCTGAAATCAATACGGTTGATAAAGTCAAACGACTGATCACATCAGCCTATCCTTTTGGTAATTATCTTGCTATGGCCGAAACGTACTCGGATAATGTGGAAGACAAAGGCGTGGGTGGACTATACCAGCCGGTTCCTTCTCTATATCGTTGGCAAGATATCAACAATAGTGATACGGATAGTCCGAATAGTTACTGGAATAATTGTTACGAAGCGATCGCTGCAGCCAACCATGCTTTGGCAGCAATTGAAGCTAATAACTTTGGGAAAGAAATTGCTGCATTTAAAGGTGAAGCTTTGGTTGCAAGGGCATATGCACATTTTATGCTCGTCAATTTCTTTGCGAAAGTCTATGATTATAAAAAACCAGAGAACAATACTTCTCCTGGAATCCCTTATGTGATTGAACCAGAGACTGTGGTGATCAAACAATATGATCGTGGAACCGTAAAGTCTGTCTATGACAATATTCGGAAGGATTTGGAAGAGGGCTTAGCCCTATTGGATGGAAACCCTGCTGAATGGAATGTGCCTAAATACCATTTTACACCCGCAGCTGCGCATGCCTTTGCGACTCGATTCTATTTGTTTACAGGCGAATGGCAAAAAGTAGTTGACAATGCCAACAAAATTTTTGCAGGAGGAAATTTTGCGGGGAAATTGATACCCTATAATTCCACCTTTAAAAAAATGACTTTTGAGGAGGTACATTCAGTTTTTTCCAAAGCGGATCAGCCTTATAGCCTTTTGATCAACGAGACTTACAGTGGTTATCAACGCTGGTGGGATAATCGTTACGCTATGGGGATCAATGTGTTCCAGAATATTTATAATGGTACGACTGCTGCTGGAGCCAAGTTTTATAATTTTGGGGTTTCCTATGGTGCTCCACACTATACTACTTATATCTGGAAGGAATTTTGGTATGTAACAAACGCAACGGCAAACACAGGGTTTCCTATGCTTATGGTTCCTGTATTAATCACAGATGAGGCGCTGATGAATCGAGCCGAGGCTTATTTGGAATTGGGAAATAATGCAGCTGGTATTGCCGATATGAATTTGATGGCAAGCAACCGAATTGAAAATTATAACCCGACGAACCATGCTGTAACGGCTGCAAAGTCCCGGTTGTTTTTTGGGGTTCAAGATGATAAGGAAGCGCTTATTCAAACCGTGCTGCAATTTAAGCAGGTTGGTTTTATGTCGATGGGATTACGTTGGTTCGATATTATTCGTAAAGGGATAACAGTGAAACATCTTGTCATTGCCAATGATGAAAGCGAGTCTTATATCGAATTAAAACCTGAGGATCCGCGACGTGTTTTTCAGATCCCACAAGAAGCAAAATTGTCAGGTGTTGAACAAAATCCAAGGTAATTTTATGAAAACAATAACAAAAACATACATAATAGTCGGTCTGATCGTCAGTTTATATTCTTGCGTAAAAGAGGAAAAGCTCAATACAAAAATTGAAAATTATGACACCTTTGTTCCAGGAGCTATTGACGAATGGATTACAAAGAATCTGACTGACCCCTATAATATTGAAGTCGTATATAGGTATCAACGCAATATGCATGATATCAATAAAAACATAGCTCCAGCAGATGAGTCCAAAGTCATTCCCCAAATGGATGTGGTAATTAATGGATTTTTGGATGTCTATAAAAAAATCGGCGGAGTGCCCTTTATAAAAACATATACACCCAAACAGTTTGCTTTATTTGGATCAGGAGACTACGATGTAGATGGCTCTGTGAAAGGAGGAACTGCGGATGGAGGTCGACGCATTACCTTGTATGGAATTAATAATTTCGATGCGGTAAATCCGAATTCCATAAGTGGAAATCTTCAAGTCATCCATCACGAATTTACGCATATCCTTAATCAGATGAGATTTATTCCCGCTGAGTTCGGAAAAGTTTGTGCAGGCGATTATTACTCGAATTGGACCGCCCAAGAGAATGATCAGGCAAAAGCTAGATCATTGGGGTTTATCACTCCTTATTCAAGAAAGTCTATCGGTGAAGATTTTGCGGAAGTCTTATCACATTTAATCGTCGCAGGTCAATTATATTATGATGATTTTGCTTACGATAGCGGAAGAGAGGCCTATCCCAAGTTTAAACAGAAGGAATCGATTGTACGAGATTACATGATGCAAAATTTTAATATTGATGTAACGCAGTTACAAATTGAATTTCAACGCGTCATGACCGAAAAGTATAATTCAACTCGTTATTCTGCTGCAACCGCACTTAGTAGCAATTATTTTGGTTCTTTAGACTGGGATATAAGGAACACCTGGGGATTAGAGAACACGATTTCTAACAAGCAAAGGTCTTTATTTATGGCTATTTTGGATGAGCTTGGCGGATGGACCACCAAATCAATGACATTCCAGTTTGTCTCCGCTACAAAGGCAACATTAAACATTGGGTTTGGCGATAATAATGTAACCTACACGGCATCCTATGACTTTGATATCACAAAAAATGCAGACAATACATTTAAAATTGCTAAGTCGGCTACCCAAGGGACAGGTAATAATTATGGTAACGGAAATATAGATTGGGTATTAAAGGATACTAAGCCGTTAATCGATTATCTAGGTAGTACCAGTTTCTCCAGTGGATGGAAACAGGTTGATTTAACGGTTAATCCAAGTGATTATCTGCAATTTTTGATTTTTAAGGATACAAAAGATCCGAATGCAACATTCATAGGCAAAGTAAATTTGAGGAAGTATTAGATTATGAAAAAGATATTTTATTTAATGTTTTTGGTCCTATTGGCTTTCAGTTGTAGTAAACCAAAAGAAATGGATCCCATATTCGGTAATCCCGACGAAAGGATATCCGATACGTTGTTATACGTCAGGAAGACATTAGTAGATGCTCCATACGGCTGGAAAGCTTATACAACGACGGAAATATCTAAAGGTGGATATGGCTTTTATATGCAGTTTGATAAAAATGATCGGTTGAGGATGATTGCAGATCTAAACAAAACGACTGCTTCCGAAGCAAAAGAATCTACTTATCGGATACGCCAGATTATGTATGCTACCTTGTCATTTGACACCTATAACTACATTACTATGTTACAGGATCCAGACCCCAGTGTTTATGGAGGTCTTCCGGGAAGGGGACATGGGAGCGACAACGAGTACGATTATGTTAAAACACATGGTGATACTTTGTTTTTCCAAGGACGGAAATTTATAAAACCGCTTGTATTGGTCAAGGCGACGGCGGAAGAACAGACGGCCTATTTAAGCAAAAAACTTTTGGCTAGTATAAATGATGTAGACGCTTATTTTGAAAATGGAATAAACATTGTCATGCTGAATAAAGCTAACTGTGAATTTACACTGAATACATCAGCAAAACAAGTTAATCTAATGGCAATGATCGATGGTAAAGTGGAGAGTGTACAGATTCCATATTTTTACAATTTGGATAAAAATATGACTCTGCTCAGCGATTCAACCTTTGATGGCGAGAAATTTTCAAAGATTACAGAAAAGAATGGTGTTTATACACTGCATGCCTTATCGGGAAAAACGTTTGCTATCAAAAAATCGAACGACTATTTATTACCGCCACAGTATAAATTGGGAACAGCAATTACGGATATGTTCCAGCCAGGTGTTTACAGCTATGCGAGCTATCTACCTTTAAAAACTTGGTCTGCAAGTTATGTGGTGGATTGGAATGAGTATGTGCGGTTATCGAAAACAAGTGGATATAATCTCACCGTAGGAGATTCTTTCTACAATTTTAATGATGCAAAGAAAGTCATTACCATGGATGGTTATATTTATCAGGGGAATACAAGGTTTATTGGAGGGTATTTAATGAATTACTCCATTGATCTTGAAAAAGGCACGATACGTTTTCTTTCCATCAAGAATACAACTAATAATGGGGGGATTATGGTGCCTTACATGAATGCTACATTCTTTAAGAAAATGATAAATCATGATTTTAAACTTTCATTCATAACAGATAAAGATTTTGGGTCGGGAATACAGTTTACAAGTGTAGAGGATCCAAATTATTATTTCTCTTTCGCTTACTAAAGTAAGATGTTGATTTTTTAATAAATATGCCCTACGATATCCAAAAAAGGTATCGTGGGGTATTATATTAAATTGTTCGGACGTTTCTTGCTATTGTGATATTACTTTTCTTTTATGTCTTAAGAAAGAAGCCGTCTTAATTGTATTATGGTCTATTATAATAGTGAAATATATTTATTTGCAGCAGAAAATGCACGCGTTTTAGAGAACAATAAAATAAAACTGTTATTTAGTGTTATTTTATTTCTTTTAGTTGGCTGCGGTACACCAGATCAAATTCATCTACGTGGGAATATTCCGATAAAAAATCCTTTTTATATCGATGTATACAATATGCGTACGGGAATTAAGGTTATGTCTGATACAATTTGTTCTAACAATATCAATTATGAGGTAGGCATATTACCAAAGGGCATTTATCAACTCACTGTTTCATGGGATAGAGATATTTTGAAAGCCCAAGAAATCGAACGATTTGCCCGTCAACCTGAACTCGGTACACCAAAATATTATATGTCAACCACATTTTGGCTGGATGCCAATGAGTCTGATAATTATAAACTGTTACTGGACAGTACCTATCAACAAGCAGAACTAGAAGAACTTTTGTTAGCGAAGAATAGAGGCGAATCAATAAAAATGGCGGTCGTATCCGATGGAAAAAACAATAAGGTCTACAATGAATACTTAGCCTTAGTGGATCAATATAGGACCGAAAATCGACATCTAAATGACAGCCTTCAGCAAGTAGCAATGCATTACAATGATCTTAAATTATTCGAGGGCTCAGAGCGATTAAGCGCACTCTTAGCAAAAGATTGGTTGCCAAATATTAAAACAGCACTGTTACGTGAAGAAATAAATTTTATGAAAGATAATATAGATAGCGAGGTCATTTCCCATATCTATCATATTCAGGTTAATACGAAAGAAGATTTCGAACAATATCGTGAAGTCTATAATTTGTTCCCGCTTTCAGTTAAGCAAAATTTTACCGTTTGGAATAAAAGTAACTGACCTATCAAACTATTGATTATGAAAGAATTTTTTAATACCCACATACCCTTCGGTAGTTATATTTGGGGGACTGGGATGATTATATTTATTGCCATGGTATCATATGGTGACTTGGAGCAAGGACTTTACACAGGGGCACTTTTATTATTCGCTGTATTTGCATTAACCTGGTATTTCACTTTCTTCTATAAACGTTATTGGATTGAAGATAACAAACTGTTTATAAAAAGTATTTGCGGAACAGAATCTGTTGATGTCAACTCCATTCGTAAAGTAGAGACGGATAAGGTATTTTGGTTTGGATCGATGAGGTTCACAGTTTTAAGGCCCTACAGAAGGGGAATGATCCTGCATTATAATGTGATTGATGATATATTCGTTGATCCAGAAAATCCGACTGAGTTTATTGATAAATTAAAACAAATTGCACCTAGCATCAATGTTATCGAAGCAAAATAGTATGTTTCCTCAATAAAGTTTCGTCAATACGAATTGGTTTCTCGTTGCTTTGGGTGAAGGTTTTTGTAAATCTCTTTTCTGATGTAATAAATCTGTTGATTCAGTTGTCATAATTAAAGGATATAGGCCTTACCTTAATTAGTTTAATTGAAATAAACCAAAGTGTAAATTTTATGAAGTATTTTTTTAGTGCCCTTTTATTTGTTTTTGCATTTCCGTTATTCGCGCAACAAAAAAACAATCAAACTAAACATCTGCCATTTGAGACGATCTATTTCGCTGGTGTTCAATTTAATAACGCTAGCAATCTGAATAGGATTCTGAAAGATTATGATTCCGGAAAGGTGCCTGGATTTGGGTGGAATGCTGGGGCTGGACTTGCATACAGGATCAAACAAACCCTTATTGGCGTGAATTTTAGCTTGTCGACAAGCAGTAAAAACGACAATACAATGAATACAGGCGATTTTACGCTATATGTATCTACCAATGCGATACGTACAGGCGGATTGATCTTTAGCCCGCAGCTGGGAGTCGGTACGCAGTCTACTACCTTTACCATTCAAAAGAAAAATCTGAATGGGGAATTTGGAGATTTTTTGACAACACAGTCCAACCAAACAAAAATGAAACATGATGCTGCTATTGTCGATCTAAGTGTTACGTTGAAAACATCCAATTCCGAACGAACTAGCTTTCGCCCAGAATGTAGAATCGGTTATAAATCTTCGATTACACATAATGATTGGAAAGTAGTGAATGCTGCCGTTTCAAATGTTCCGAAGGACAGACTGGGACATTTCTATATACAATTAGCTTGGGGTATTGGACGATAGAACCATTATCATACCACGTAAATTAGGTAATAGTTATGTTTTTGTGAATATTTAAGTTTTCCACAAGATGTTAATAACGATGTGGAAAACGTTTTGCTCTATCCATAATATCGCAATTTGTAGTCAAACCTCATTGAGCTAGAAAATTAAAGTGGAGTGACTTTCAGGGTTTATATAATTTTTGTATTTTTAACTATACTGGATTAAGACCTTAAAAATGAAAATCAGATCTGTACTTGTTTTAATATTGGCCTTTGTCGTATGTTTTTTAATTGCAGCGTCGGTTTACTTTTTTTTGGATGACAAATCTTCCGTTCGAGATTCCATATTTGTAGGTTTTATATCAAGCAGCATCGTGATTACTTTATCCGCAAACTCCAATAAAGGTGCAAGACGTATATAGCTATACTTTTTCGATACAAACGTCATATCGATTTATGACAAATTCCTGCCTATAACTTTGTTTCTCTTATCGGAGTGGGCCATCATTTACCGCTCCTTTACCTCCATTTACCGACTTTTTTATTCTGTTGATCTAAATGTAATAAAATGGGATGCTGCATTGTCTTACTTTTGAATCAGAATCTTAAAGGAAATGATGCAACAAAATCAATATCCTTGCGACAATAAGAAAAGAGATAAAAAACTAACAATATAAAGTATAGCAATTATGAAAACTTTAGTAAAGACATTCGCAGCAGCAGCATTGATTACACTATCAACTTTCGCAATGGCAGCAGCTGACCCTGGTAAAGCATTGAACCTTTCCACAGCCGATTTGGCTATCGATAGCTACGTGTCAGTAATGACAGAAGGTGCATCTCAGGGCGTAGAAAAATTGTTTGCATCCGAATTCAATCAAAAAGTCCAGGGGAAAGCTGCACGTACCAATAGCCGTTCGGAAGTCATTTCCTTCCTGAAAAAGCAAAAAGGTGAAAAATTGAACTGCAGTACAAGTACTGAGGTACTTGAGGAATCTGAAAACTATATGGTAGCGCGTATCACCATGAAGTTTGACGATTTCACGAAAACAGATCTAGTGACATTAATCAATGAATCGGGAACCTGGAAGGTTACAAGCTCCGTAAACTCCTATAAATAGAAACTGTTTAATTAAATTCATATGTTTATTTTAGCCACGTCGGGATGATGTGGCTTTTTTGTGTTTAATGCTTTTTTATGCTGGTTAATCTTAATGTGCTTTAAAACTTATCAACATCGTTATTAACATTGTGTGGAAAACTGTTTATGGGTCAGTGTTGAAAAGACCATCAAATGAATTGTGTAAATTGCCTCCTACATTTATTATACTGCGCATTTTATGAAATATTATTTAAATCAATTGTCAAAATTCGCTTGCCTCATTGTACTAATGATTTCTTGCCTGCAGACTACTGTAGCCCAAGATATCGACACAACATTTCATAAAAAAGATGGGGAAGAGATAACAGCGAAAGACCCCGCTTATTTTAAACGTATCATTCGTCCTGTAAGCGAACAAAACAAAAAATATTATGTAGTCGAAGAGTACTATATCAATAGCAACACGATTAAGTTAAAAGGAACCAGCAAAGACGCTGGTTTTCCATTTAGATTTCAGGGTCAGAAATCTCAGTTTAGCTTTCAAGGTCAGAAATCACAGTTTTACGAAAATGGAGTGTTAAGGAGCATGGAAAATTTCAGTGAAAAGAGTGAACTGATAGATTCTGCATACTATTGGTACCCAAGCGGTAAGCCTGAATTGACGGTGTTTTACCCAAGCTCATTAAATAAAAGAGGCGATCGGATGGCCGAAGATCCTATTTATGTGGCTTATTTTGACTCTTTAGAGAATAAAACCTTGTCGGATGGAAATGGTTTAATTCGTTTACGCGAAGGCGGTGACGATGATGTTGAAGAAGGGAGGATGGTCAATAATTTGCGTGATGGAGAGTGGAAAGGACGGGCAGATAATGAAACTTTTGTCGAAACATATAAAAAAGGAAAATTATTAAAGGGTAGTAAAATCAAAGAAAATGGGGAGCTCATAAACTATGATGCGAAAACTTATTTTGTGCAACCAGAATACCCTGGAGGTATATATAAGTTATTGACTTTTATTGCCAAAAATTACGAATATCCCAAAGAAGCCGTCAAAAATGGGGTAAATGGTTTAGTAGAAATAGATTTTGTGGTCGATAGGGATGGTCACATCGAAGATATAAAAGTAAAGAGTGATTTAGGATTTAATACTGGTGAAGCTGGTATCCGAGTTGTAAAAATGCTTAAAAAATGGAAACCGGGTATTCGGAGAGGTGAGCCCGTAAGAGTGGGTTATACCTTGCCCATACGGCTAAATCTTGCGCGTTGATGATGATGACCGTAGCTTTTTATGTTATCCACAATGTTATTAACATAATGTGGATAACATAAAAGAAGTATTTTGCAATCCCCTTGCGATAAAATTAAACATTATTTAACCTATTAATTTTTTAATTAATCTCGATATTTCTTATTATTACCGTTGCATTAACAAATATTATGAAGTATTATTTAGACTTTTCGACGAAACTTATTTGTTTTTTTCTATTGAACCTGTGCGGATTGAGCCTTTCGGCACAAGTTACTTTTACCACTTATCATAAGAAAAATGGGGAGGAGACGAAGAAGCAAGACTCGGCTTATTTTTTAAGAGCAATTCAGATCGATGCGGCGGGAAAGGATAAAGTGTATCGAATAGCGGAGTATTATCTACGCAATGACTCGCTAAAGTTAAATGCGATAAGTAAGAGCGGGAACGCACCTTTCAATTTTCTAGGTAAAAAATATGAATTCTATGAAAATGGCACACTCAAAAGTCTTGAGAACTTTAACGATGAGAGTAAATTGATCGATTCGGCATTTTATCTATACCCCAACAATAGGTTGAAAATGGTCGTATTTTATCCAAGCGAACTTAAGAAGAAAAAAGTGCTGGTGAAGAAGCCGATCTATGTGGTGTATTATGACTCTTTAAACAATAAAAAGTTAGAAAATGGAAATGGTATTATTCGTTTTAGTATAGATGAAAAGGAAGAAACTGAAGAAGGTCAGCTGGTCAATAATATGCGTGAAGGGGAGTGGCGAGGAAAGAGCGGTCGTGATTCCTTTGTAGAGTATTATAATGCAGATAAATTACTGTCAGGCACCAAAACAAAAGAAAATGGTGTCGTCATTCCATATGATTCTACGACCTATAAAACGCAACCCGAATATCCTGGAGGCACCAAGGAAATGTTGTATTTTGTGGCAAGAAATTATGAATATCCAAAACAAGCCATGATGAACGGTGTAAGTGGTACTGTAGAAATAGCGTTCATTATAAATCAACACGGCCGAATAGAAGATTTGAAAGTAAAGAACGATTTGGGTTTCGGTACAGGGGCGGCTGGTATACAGGTCGTAAAAAAGCTTAGAGACTGGAAACCCGGTATCCTCCGTGGTGAACCTGTGCGGGTTGGCTATACATTGCCTATAAGGTTAAATTTGAGTGGGATATAATCAAAAGTATCTAAAAAAATAACAGCCTTCCATTTGGACGGCTGTTATTTTTTTAGATACTTTATATGCTATTTTCTCAAAGCTGCAGCGCCTTTGATGATTCCTTCTACAACGGCAGGATCCTGAAGTGTCGAAGTATCACCTACATTGGCGATATCGTCTTCGGCAATCTTACGTAAAATACGACGCATGATCTTTCCTGAACGTGTTTTTGGTAAATCATCAACAAATTGGATGATGTCTGGTTTAGCAATTGGGCCAATAATGCGTGAAACGGTTTCCATGATATCCTTTTTGGTGGCTTCTGCATCGGTATGGTGATTCGCAATGACATAAGCATAGATACCCTGTCCTTTTACGGGGTGCGGATACCCAACAATGGCAGATTCAACCACGTCAGCGTGCATATTAATGGCATTTTCCACTTCTGCTGTACCAATGCGGTGACCCGAAACATTTAATACATCATCTACACGGCCTGTGATTTTGTAATAGCCCTCTGGACTACGGAAACATCCATCGCCCGTAAAATACATATCTTTATACGTCGAGAAATAGGTTTGACGACAGCGGTCATGATCGCCCCATGTCGTGCGTAACATACCTGGCCATGGGAATTTAATACACAGATTGCCAGTTACATCATTGCCTTCGATTTCTTTTCCATTCTCATCCATCAAAGCGGGTTGAATGCCCGGCATCGGGAACATCGCATAACTTGCTTTTTCTGGTGTTACTCCGGCCAATGAAGTGATCAAATGGCCTCCATTCTCTGTCTGCCAATAGGTGTCAACAATAGGGCAATTCTTTTTACCAACTTTTTCGTTAAACCAGTTCCAGGCTTCTTCGTTGATTGGTTCGCCTACAGATCCCAAAACACGTAAAGATGAAAGGTCGTTTTTGTCGACAAATTCGTCCCCAAAAGCCATCAATGAACGCAAAGCAGTAGGGGATGTATAGATAATATTGACTTTGAATTTATCAACGATATCCCAATAACGGCTCGCATCCGGGAATGTTGGAATACCCTCAAACATTAAAGAAGTAGCTCCTTGTGATAACGGTCCGTAAACGATGTAACTGTGTCCTGTAATCCAGCCGATATCCGCTGTACAGAAAAAGACATCGTTTGGCTTATATTGGAAGGTATTCATAAAGGTATAGCCTGTATACACCATATAACCACCACAAGTGTGTACTACACCCTTAGGTTTACCTGTGGATCCCGATGTATAAAGGATGAATAAATTGTCCTCAGCATCCATCTCTTCTGCTGGACATGCTGGATTTCCCTGTGTTTCTACTTTTTTGATCTCATCTTCCCACCATACATCACGTCCTTTGATCATCGATACCGGTGTACGCGTACGTGTTAAAACAATTACTTTTTCAACAGTGTCACATTGCATTAAAGCATCGTCCACAATGTTTTTTAAACCAATGGTTTTATTGCCGCGGTAACTACCATCTGAAGTGACGATCAGTTTGCATTCCGCATCGACGATACGATCCGCGATAGATCGTGCTGAAAAACCTCCAAACACCACCGAGTGGATAGCGCCGATACGAGCACAGGCTAATACAGCAATAACCAATTCAGGAACCATTGGCAAGTAAATACATACCCGGTCTCCTTTTTTGATGTTATTATTTTTAAGTACGTTGGCAAATTGCTCTACCTTTTGTAGTAATTGCTTATAGGAAAGAATGCGGTGCGCTTCATTGGGATCATTAGGTTCCCAGATGATGGCTGGTTTATCACCATTAGCATAAATATGGCGATCTAGACAGTTTTCTGTAATATTTAATTTAGCACCCTCAAACCATTTGACATTGGGTTCCTCAAAGTTCCAGTTCAGCACCTTATTCCACTTTCTTTTCCAGAAAAAATGATCTGCAATGCTCGCCCAAAACTCCTCAGGTTGTTCTACACTTCGCTTATATTCACTTTGATATTCTTCAAATGATTTTATTTGTAGGCTCATCGTTATTAGGATTATTATGAATTATTTTAATTTATATTGTTATCGTTGCGAAATTGTTTTTGATATTTCGATTTCGGTGTACAATTTAGCGGTTTTTGCCCATTTTATCAAAAAATTGATGTTTAATATAATGTTAAACTACTTTTATCTATAAGATTGTTATCTTGCATCAAGATTTTTCAAGATGTCTTTTCTAAGAAAGCTATTCTATATTACAATCTATACAAATCTTCTGATCGCCATGGCGGCCATGGCACAATGCGCATTGACTTATATCATATTTGAACGGTCTATCAATTGGTATATCGTTTTAGTAGAAGGAACGGCGACCTTGCTACTCTATAATTTTAGCCTGTGGTGGTCCAAACCGAAGCACCCAAAAGAATCAAAATTCCCCCGGACACGCTGGATCTTTAATCATGAATGGGTCATGTGGTTAAACAATGGTATCGCTTTGCTTGTGCTTGGTTATTGCTTGTGGTTTATTCATGTGTATTCCTTTTTGTTTTTGGGATTTATTGGAATCCTGAGTCTACTATACGGAATGCCTCTATTTACTTTCCGTGACCGCAAAGTGGGGCTTCGACAGATACCCGGGGCCAAGATTTTTCACATTGCCCTGGTCTGGGTCTGCAGCAGTGTGGTGCTCCCTTATGTGGAACTAGCCAACATCGGTGTCACAATAGATCAGTGGGTTTTTATTGCGCTCTGCGGATTGAAGTTTATATTTTTGGTTATCTGTACATTGCCTTTCGATATTCGGGATATCCAACAGGATTCCTATTATCATCTACGCACTTTACCTAATATGCTGGGCGAACAAAAAGCTAAAAATCTAACCTATGGACTATTAGGCCTGCATTGTGTTTTGATCTTGACCGTGCCTTATACAGCACCTATTAAAATCGGATTGATTCTGACCAACGTACTTATATTTGCCTTGCTTAAGTTGGCTGTTTTCAAAACAAGAGACCATTACCACTACGCTTATCTACTGGACTGTAGCTTGGTGCTTCAGTTTCTGATTGTTGTTGTTGTCGGTATCTTTAGCCCCGGAACCTGATTTTTTAGACCTTTCAAGAGCAATGGCTTACTTTACTCTCCTGTACCTGTATGAATAGGGGATGCTTAATTGATTACTTGCTCGCTTGCTCGCATGATTGATTGATTGATTGATTGATTGATTGATTGATTGATTGATTGATTGATTGATTGAAGATTTTGGCAAATAACTCTTTGCCAAAATTAAGACGCCAAAAAGGCGATGATCTTATCTGCGGCGACTTCCGACAATTTATAATAACTTTCAAAGGTCCATCCGGCAACGTGCGGCGACAAGATTACATTGTCTCTACGGATAAGATCTGCATACCAGCTCTGTTCGGCGAGTTTTGGGAACTTTTCTACGGGCAACACATCAAATGCTGCTCCGATAATGGAACCGGAATCAAGGCCGTTAAGCACTGCTGGAACTTGTACAATACCGCCTCGGGCACCAAGTAAGAAGAAAATGGGTTTCTCAAATTTTGCCAGATAATCCACATCAATCATACCTCTTGTTTCATCCGTTAAGGGGATATGGAAACTTATCACATCGGCTTCTTTGCAGATCTTTTCCATGTCTGCTGCCGATGCATATTGATCCGTATAGTCGATTCGATATTTATCATAGGCAAGTACCTGTACATCAAAGCCGGATAATTTTTTTGCCATGGCCACACCATTGTGTCCATAGCCGATCAAACCTACAGTACGCCCCTTAAGTTCATATCCACGATTGGCCTCACGCAGCCACTGCCCAGATCGTATTTGTTGGTCACCACGATTCAAATTGTTCATTAGACTAAGCAACATACCGATCATATGTTCACCTACAGCATCCCGATTGCCTTCATTGGCCGGAATTAACAGCACGTCTCTTTGCGCAGCAATTGTATCGTCGATATTGTCCATCCCAGCACCAGCACGAGCGATAAAGCGGAGGTTTGGTGCCAAGTCAAAAAAAGCTTTATCTACCTGAAATTTGGAACGGATAACCATACCCGAGTAATTAGCGATGATTTTTTCAGTTTCTTCTCGGCTGATATCAGGTTGATAATTGTAGGCGATCCCCGCCTGTTCGAATTTCTCAAGCATGATTTCATGAATGTCGTCGACGATCAAAATAGTAGTTTTCATTCAATTTTTTTTATGTGGCACTGATCAGTGAATACCGTTGCTGTGTAGTACGATGATTTAGATCCCAGCGTCATGATTATGGTTGATCTGCATAAAATCTACAGACAGTAATTTATTTAACTGTTGTTGTTTCATGCGATTGGGCATTATTTTCATGCCAAAATTTCGCATTCCTATCAGGAAAGGATTTTCCCATTGCGCTATTTTTCCTATCCTCCAGGAAGTATTACAGATATAATTTACCCTATCCAATCGTCTTTTTTCGAATCGTTGGAAAGCCAAATTAACGGAAGCTGAGGTTTGGAGCTCATCCACGAGAACAGCAACATCTTCAATAGCCTGACAGGCTCCCTGGCCCAAGTTGGGCGTCGTCGCATGTCCAGCGTCACCCAATAACAAGATATTGCCAAAAGCGAGTTGTTGAAGTGGTGTGATGTCAATAATGTCATTTGCGATTAGTTCGCTATCTTTTGTCTCCGACAGGATCGTTGGAATAGGGGCATGATAATCTTTAAAATTTTCGAGGAGCTCCTTTGTTTTCCAGTTTTTTAAGACCGGATTCTGTGCTTCTGTATTGATGCAGGCGTACCAATAGATGCGGTTATTGACAAGTGGGGTCATTCCGAAGCGTCCTTTGCTGCCCCAGGTCTCCGTTCCTTTACTGAGCTGTATGCTGCTATTGTCAATGGTTGCCCGCCAACAGGTATAGCCTGAATAACGAGGGGCCGAGCCTGGTATGAGCTGTTGTCGTAATGCTGAGTGTACGCCATCAGCAATCGAAAGAGCCTGGCCGCGTACATGACTTCCGTCTGCGAAATAAACTTGAATATCTTCCCCCTCTCGCTCAAAGGAAATGGCGCGTTTGCCGAGATGAATTTGTTCAGTGGGGATTTTGGATAGGAGAAACTGATGCAGATCAGCCCGATGGATAGCGAAGTTGTCCTGTTGATATTTCTGGCTGATTGACCTAGTGTCTGGTTCAACAAGAATATTTCCTTTTTGATCCAAGACGTTGTAGGATGCAAGGTAGTGCCCTATCGGGACGATTTCATCCTTCAATCCGAGATGTTCCAAAGCTTGCATGGCGTTGGCCGCGAGCCCGAATCCAGCACCTATGCCTTTGAGTTCAATGGCGCTTTCATAGACATGTGCTTCAATACCTACTTTTGCAAGCCCTATTGCGGCACATAATCCAGCGATACCACCGCCAATAATCATAAATGTGCTGCCGGTCGGATGCATATTAGAGACTGTTTGCTATTTCGTTTGTTAAGCCGACAAAATCATCTACTGTTAGTCGTTCTGCGCGTAGTTCGTACAGTGGGTTGTCAGACATTTTATCTTTCGGAACAACACCCGAAAGTGAGTTTCGGAGGGTCTTACGACGTTGATTGAAACCTGCTTTAACAACGCGCCAAAATAATTTCTCATCACAATTCAATTGTTCCCTGTCGTTGCGTGTCATGCGAATCACGCCCGACAATACTTTTGGCGGCGGATTGAATGCTCCCGCCTTTACAGTAAACAGGTATTCTACTTTATAATACGCCTGTAAAAAGACACTCAAGATGCCATATTCTTTACTTCCTGCTTTGGCAGTACAGCGTTCAGCGACCTCTTTCTGGAACATCCCCGCCATTTGAACAACACGATGCCGCTCATCCAAAATTTTAAAGAGAATCTGAGAGGAGATGTTGTACGGAAAATTGCCAATAACGGCCATTTTCTCGCCAAAATACTGTGAAAAGTCAAGGTTCAGGAAATCACCGTGGATCAATCGCTTACCCAATTGGGGATATTTATCGTCCAAATAAGCAATGGATTCATCATCCACATCGATCAAATAAGTTTCATAATCTTCCTTCTGCAAGAGAAAATCTGAAAGTACCCCCATTCCCGGGCCAACTTCAAGCACCTGGCTAAAACCCAATTTAGGATCCAATGCTTCCACAATCTTTTGTGCAGCATTTTTATCGTTCAAGAAATGCTGTCCTAAATGTTTTTTTGCTCTTACTGTGCTCATAGTGCAAAAGTAAAAAATAAATAAGTGAAAAGTCATTCTAAGAAAAAAATCCCTATTTTTGAATCAAAGCATTTAAACAGAATGAGCGATAAATTAAAAATCGGAATTACCGTAGGCGATATTAACGGCATTGGACTTGAAGTCATCATTAAATCTTTGGTAGATCAGCGTATGTGCGATTTCTTTACGCCAGTGGTTTACGGAAATACAAAGGTGGCTTCTTTTCACCGTAAAGCGATCGGTGTAAATGATTTTAGTTTTAACGTGATCAATGATGCTGAGCAGGCGCATTCCAAAAGAGCAAATATGATCAATTGCTGGCAGGAAGACGTCAAGATTTCGTTGGGTGAAGAAAACGAGATCGGCGGTAAATATGCTTTCCTTTCGTTGGAGAAAGCTGTTGAAGACCTGAAAGCCGGCAAGATTGATGCTTTAGTGACTGCCCCAATTAATAAGCATAATATTCAACAGGAAGGATTTCAATTTCCCGGCCATACCGAATACTTGCAGGCCAAAGTAGAGGCTGATGATGTATTGATGTTTATGGTTTGTGATGAATTGCGTATTGGCGTGGTAACAGGTCATATTCCACTGCATGAGGTTGCGGCGAATATTACCGAAGAGGCTATTCTTAAAAAGCTAGCCCTCATGAATGACTCATTGAAGAAAGATTTTTGGATTGAAAAGCCTAAGATCGCAGTTTTGGGACTAAATCCACATGCTGGCGATCATGGGATTATTGGTACCGAAGATGATCAGATCATTAGACCTACCGTAGAAAAAGCAAACGAACAGGGGATCTTCTGCTTTGGTCCATATCCTGCCGATGGATTCTTCGCAAAAGGTGCTTATGAGAAATTCGATGCGGTACTCGCGATGTACCATGACCAGGGTTTAATCCCTTTTAAGCATATTGCCAAAGGTGCCGGTGTAAACTTTACAGCTGGTTTACCTATTGTACGTACTTCGCCAGATCACGGTACAGGCTATGATATTGCTGGAAAAAACTTAGCTTCTGAAAGCTCTTTTGTAGAGGCAATTTTCTCGGCTTTACATATTGTAAAACGCCGCCGTGAACAAGCCGAATTACTTAAAAATCCACTTGCTTTCCGTAAGTTATCCAAAGATAGAGACTAAATATTCCGTCTTACTTTTTTAGGGACAAGGATAAAGAGGGTTGATTTAATCTGTAAGCTCGCCGCTTATAGTGTCAGCGTCTTTGATCCTTGTTCAATTGTCTCTAATTCCAATACAAAAAAAATTGTTACTTTTGCAAACTGTTTGGTTTTTTACCTGCTGTTCTAACTATGTACGATAATTTACAACATCCAATATTTTCAATCATTAAGGAACTCGCCGAGACAACAAATACAGAATGTTATGTCATCGGGGGGTATGTTCGCGACTATATTATGAAGCGGCCTTTTAAGAATGATGTGGATATTGTTGTCGTCGGCAGCGGCATTGAATTTGCGACTTTACTGGGTGATAGGCTACATACTAAAGTTGCTGTCTACAAGAATTTTGGTACAGCCATGCTGGTTTATGAAGGACTCAATGTGGAGTTCGTCGGTGCCCGAAGGGAATCCTATCGTGCCAACTCGCGTAAGCCTATTGTGGAAGACGGTACCTTATCCGATGATCAAAATCGACGTGATTTTACGATCAACGCGATGGCGTTTTCATTGAATAAAGCAGATTATGGTGCTTTGGTGGATCCGTTTGACGGCGTGCAAGATCTTGAACAACGTATTATTCGAACGCCTCTAGATCCGATAGAAACGTTTTCTGATGATCCACTGCGTATGATGCGGGCTATCCGTTTTGCGACACAGCTAAATTTTAAAATCACGATTGATGCAATCAAAGCGATTAGCGATACCAAAGAGCGAATAAAGATTATCTCGAAAGAACGTATTATCGATGAAATCAATAAGATTATTCTCTCACCTAAACCGTCAGTAGGTTTTAAATATCTTTTTGATACCGGTCTCCTGGAATTGATATTTCCGGCCATGTATAATTTGCACGGGGTTGATGTCATTGATGGCAAAGGCCATAAAGATAATTTCTACCACACCTTGGAAGTGCTGGATAATGTATGTGAATTGTCTGATGACCTCTGGTTACGTTGGGCCGCGATTATGCATGATATTGCCAAACCGGCAACAAAACGTTTCGATAAAAAGCTCGGCTGGACCTTTCATGGGCACGAAGATCGTGGTGCCCGTATGGTACCAAAGCTTTTTGCCGAACTAAAGTTGCCGCTCCATGAGAAAATGAAATTTGTGCAAAAGCTGGTACAATTGCATCTTCGGCCAATTGTCTTGGCGCAGGATATCGTAACAGATTCTGCTGTACGTCGTCTGTTGTTTGAGGCTGGCGATGATATTGAAGCCCTGATGATGTTATGTCATGCGGATGTGACCACAAAAAATGAGTTTAAAAAGAAGAAATATCGTCAGAATTTTGAACTTGTCAAACAAAAATTGAAGGATGTCGAAGAGCGGGACAAGGTTCGGAACTGGCAGCCGCCGATCAGTGGCGAGGATATCATGATCCTATTTGGCTTGGCACCAGGGCGTACTGTAGGGTTGCTGAAAAATTTGATTCGCGAGGCTATTTTAGAGGGCGAGATTCCAAATTCCAGAGTAGAAGCATACCAATTTTTGGTGAAAAAAGCAGGGGAAATGAACCTGACGATCAAAGAAGAAATCCCATTGGAAATTTCCAATTCTTAAAATATAGTATTAATTTTAGAGGGTTAAAAGAAGAAAATAGCAGAGATGGCAATTTATAGATTTAGAGTTACTTTTGAGGATTATGAAGATGTATATCGTGAGATCGACATGCCTTCTAAAAGCACATTTATAGACCTACATGAGGAAATCCATAAATCAACAGGTTATGCTGCAGATGCATCTTCCTCGTTCTATGTGAGCAATGATCAGTGGAAAAAGGGAACAGAGATTGCATTCAAGCCTACACAACGTAAAAAAGATGCTGAGGTATTGTTGATGGAGAATATCCGTTTAAGTAAGTTTATCGATGATCCACATCAGAAATTTTACTACGTTTACAATTTTGATCGCCCTTATGATTTCCAGGTTGAATTGATCAAGATCTTGAAGGAAGAGGATGGAAAGGACTATCCGGCGTTGTTTAAATCTATTGGTCAGGTTCCCAAAACAATGACTGCTGCTAATTTTCCGGTCTCAGATGCTGTTGAAGAGGACGATTATGTGGAGGAAGACGATACGCAATATGGGGTCGATGATGAAGACGAACTGGATGGCTTCGACAGTGATGGTGACGATGAGGAAGAGGGCGAAGAAGGTGAAGAGCGTGAAGAATCCAGCGGCTACGAAGACGAATATTAATTAAGAAGACTTTACAGGTTCTTTCGGCCTGTGAAGTGCTATATTATGGCAAATAAGAAAACATTGATAGCCATTGTGGGGCCAACTGCTGTTGGTAAGACTACAATGGCTATTTCATTGGCACAATATTTTAAAACAGCGATCATTTCGGCTGATTCCCGTCAGTTCTATCGGGAAATGTCTATTGGTACGGCTAAACCAGATCCAGTGGAACTTGCTGCTGCTCCCCATTATTTCATTGATTCACACTCCATCACGCAGGATTATTCTTCAGGAGATTTTGAACGGGAGGCTTTACTGAAACTAGAAGAGTTATTTCAATTGCATGACGTCGTCATTATGGTAGGTGGATCAGGCTTGTTTGTACGGGCCCTATGCGAAGGATTGGATGATCTACCCAAGGCCGGAGATGAAGTGCGCGAGCGACTTAATCATGAACTTGCAGTATTAGGATTGGAGGCCTTAAAAGATCGATTGAAAAGTATTGACCCTGCATATTTTGAAACGGCGGACATCGATAATCCGCAACGTGTCGTACGGGCGCTTGAAGTTTTTGAGGCGACTGGTAAACCGATGTCATTTTACCATAAGAAAGATGTCGAAAAAAGACCTTTTGATATTCTTACCATTGGCTTGAATATGGATCGGGCAAAGTTGTATGAACGGATCAATTTACGTGTCGATCTGATGATAAAAAATGGCTTGCTGGACGAAGTGAAAGCTTTACTTCCTTTCAGAACGAAGCCTGCATTGCTCACTGTTGGCTATGCCGAGTTGTTTGATTATCTTGATGGCAAGCAGTCTTTGGCGGAAGCGACCGAAAAAATCAAACAAAATTCGCGACGTTATGCCAAGCGACAGATTACATGGTTTAAAAAATACGGTAATACACACTGGTTCCAACCCCAAGAAACTGCCGCTATCATTGATTTTATTCAAAAGGAGCTGAGGGGAGAACATTCCTAAGGATCTGATAGGAGAGAACTTGGGGTTATCCGCGCAGATTCAAATGAAGCATCGCAGATCCAAACCAAGCATATGGCCTGTGTTTCAAAGCATACCTATCGTACACCGGCAATTTAAATAGAAGAAATAAAAAAAGCCTTTGTTATTCATAACAAAGGCTTTTTTTATTTCTTCTTAGAAATTACTTCACTAAATAGTTCCATCCGAATGGATCTTCTACTTTACCATAACGCAAGTCGTTGAGGTAATTCAAAACACGATTTGAAAACTCGCGGCCCTCTACTGGTGGCAAGTGATAATCTTGTCCTTCAAAACCGATACGGCTGATATCCGTAATTGTGGCTGCAGTACCAGCTGCGAAAGCTTCCGTTACTGTACCGGCTTTAATACCGTCGATTAGTTCTTGAATAGATACCTTTCTCTGCTCGGCTTTATAACCCCATTTCTCCGCCAATTCCATAATTGTACGGCGTGTCACACCGTGTAAGATTGTATCACCATGTGGTGTGATAATCGTATCGCCAATGCGGAAAATAAGGTTTGCCGTACCTGCTTCTTCAATGTATTTATGTTCAGAAGCATCTGTCCACATAATTTGGTCATAACCTTCGTCATTGGCCAATTGTGTTGGGTAAAGCGATAAGGCGTAGTTACCTGCATTTTTAGAAAAACCAACACCACCCTCTGCTGCACGTGTATAGTAGGTCTCCACTTTTAAGCTGATTGCTTTGCTATAATATGCGCCTACAGGGCCAGTGATAATGATAAATTTGTATGACTTAGAAGGGTGTACACCTAATGCCGCTTCTGTTGCGAACATAAAAGGACGGATGTACAATGATGAACCTTCTTTTGCCGGGATCCAGTTACGGTCGATGTCCAATAGTTTGCTTAGACCATCCATAAAAATCTCCTCAGGCACCTCCGGCATTTGAAGACGTGCGGCAGATTTATTGAATCTTTCCCAGTTTCTGTCCGGACGGAAGATACTCACTGTTCCATCTGCAAATTTATAAGCTTTGATTCCTTCAAAGATCGCTTGACCATAATGTAAAGCGGACATCGAAGGACTAATACTGATATCTCCATAAGGGACGATGCTGACATCTTTCCATTCACCGTCATCATAGTTTGCGACCAGCATGTGGTCGGATAAAATCTTTCCGAATTTTAGATTGTCGAAATCTACTTGCGAGAGTCTTGAATTTTGAGTTGGCTCTACGCGAATTGAATAGTTCTCTGTCGCGTTCATCTTATTATTTAATTACTTAGGCTAAGTTAGGAAAAAAATGAAATATAAGTTGCACATATACCTGTATAATTTACCAGCCTGGCTATGCCTTTTATTTCGGACAGTTGTTCCCTATTTTACTACACTTTTTTTTGAAATGGAAGAATTTCACTTCATATCTCTCAGTTATCCTGTATTAATAATTAAATGTGTTAATTTTTTATTAATTAATACACTCTTTTCATATTATGGCATAAAGTTTGGCTGTAAAGAATGCGGTCCTTTAGATGGGCATTCTGGTCCGCAGTAACGCTATAAAATCACTTATCATAAAAATAAACTTAGTATGGAATTGACGCACAGTCTAAACAAAAGTAACGAAGTAGCAGCAGGCGATAATCGCTCCTTGTTACAGGGTGATGTTGAAGTTCAGAAGAAAGGTATTTCTATGAATTTTATTCTTGGTTTTTTTGTTTTTTTATATAAAACGGCAATTAAACCTTAACAAACCTCCATTATAGTCTAAGCTTTCTTGAGCTTATCAATTAGACGAACTCACAGCAGTTCTTTAAAACAACAAAATTCAGCAATACGAGATTAGCCAAAATAAGGTTTCCAAAAATTTTGGCTAATCTCCAGCCGGAGACCGTGCTATTATTCGGTCGCTGTGCCGTATTTTTAAGTTGATATGCCGTATTATTCGGCGAGTATTTTCAGGAGCGGCTCGAGATATTCGCGGCTGTTACTCAATCTTGGAACCTTATTTTGTCCACCTAGCTTACCTCTTGATTTCATCCATTTATAGAATGTATCTTCGGGCGCATTGTGTACAATAGGTGGTCGAAGTGCCATATTCTTAAAACGTTTGGCGTCATAATCCGAATTGATTTCACGGAGTTTAGCATCCAATATTTCACAAAAACGCTTAAAATCATTGGGTTGTTGCTCAAATTCGATCACCCATTCGTGTGCTCCGGCCTCGGCATCTTTAAAATAGACCGGTCCAGCGGTATAATCTCTGATTCGTGCCTGTGTCAATTTGCTCGCTTCGGCCAAGGCTTGTTCTGCGTTGTCAACAATAACCTCTTCGCCAAAGGTGTTAATATATTGTTTGGTTCGTCCGGAGATCTGAAAGCGATAGGGAGACAATGACGTAAACCTGATGGTATCTCCAATTTTATAACGCCACAAACCCGCATTGGTTGAAATGATCAATGCATAGTTTTTTCCGAGCTCCACCTGATCCAAACGTAAGGTTGACGGATTTTCTTCGTGCATTCGTTCAGTAGGTAAGAATTCGTAATAAATACCATAATCTAGCATGAGCAGAAGATCTTCCGAATCAGATTGATCCTGTAAGCCAAAATATCCTTCTGAGGCATTATAATTCTCGAGATAATACATGTTGTCCGAAGGGATCAATTTTTGGAATTGCTCGCGGTAAGGTTTGAAGCTCACTCCGCCATGTCCATAAAATTCTAGATTTGGCCATACCTCAAGCAAGTTGTCTTTGCCTGTAATCTCAAGAATACGCTTGGCCATAACAATATTCCATGTCGGTACGCCAGCTAAGCTCGTTACATTTTCTTTGAGTGTAATTTGGGCAATCTGCTCAATTTTCTCTTCAAAGTTTGGGTTTAAAGTAACCTCCATATTGGGCGTTCGCTTAAATTCGGCCCAGAAAGGAAGGTTACGGATGAGGATTGATGAAAGATCGCCGTAGTAGGAGTCCGGACTGAAATTGTTGATCTGTGAAGAACCACCAATAACAACTGATTTTCCCGTAAATACGCGATTTTCAGGTCTATTATGGCAGTATATTGTCAGCATATCTTTACCGCCCTGGAAGTGACATTCTTCGAGTGCTTCTTCACTAACGGGAATAAATTTGCTGCGATCAGATGTGGTACCTGAGGACTTGGCAAACCATTTGATATCAGAAGGCCACAGGATATTCTGTTCTCCTTTTATCATGCGATCAACGTAGCCCTTGATATCATCATAGTCCTGTATCGGGACGCGTTCTTTGAAGATCTCTGGGGTTAATATACTTGTATAATCGTATTTTTTTCCCCATTCCGTCGCTTCAGCAGTGGCAATTAAACTCTGAAACCATTCTTCTTGTACATCGTGTGGGTATTTCATGAAAAGTTCAATCTGGTGAATTCTTTTTTTCATGAACCAAGTAAAAATGGAGTTTAATAAGGCCATATGGGGAGGGATTCTTTAATCTTTAAAATTTTTTCCTTCTTAATTCAAAATGTCGACCGAGATAAAATTTACGGGCAAGCTCATTATCTGCAATTTCTTCAGGTGTACCCGTCAGCATAATCTTTCCTTCGGTCAGGAGATAGGCCCTGTCAGTAATAGATAGCGTTTCCTGTACGTTGTGGTCGGTAATTAAGATGCCGATGTTACGGGTTTTGAGCTTGGCTACGATCGTCTGAATTTCTTCTACGGCGATCGGGTCAACCCCTGCAAAAGGTTCATCCAGAAGAATAAAGGATGGATTAGCAGCTAATGCTCGCGCAATTTCGGTACGTCGACGCTCACCACCGGACAACAAATCACCTCTGTTTTTACGGACACGGTGTAAGCTGAATTCTGTGAGTAGTTCTTCCAATTTTGCCAAACGTTCTTCTTTATTCGGATAATGGATTTCTAATACTGCCAGGATGTTGTTTTCTACGGAGAGCTTCCGAAAAACCGATGCTTCCTGAGCGAGATAACCTATCCCACGTTGTGCGCGTTGATACATCGCATCCTGCGTAATCTCCTGATCGTCGAGAAATACTTTCCCTTCATTGGGCTTGATAAGACCAACAATCATATAGAATGAGGTCGTTTTTCCTGCCCCATTAGGGCCCAATAACCCGACAATCTCGCCTTGTTCCACATGGAAGGAAACATTGTTGACAACGGTACGCTGCTTATATTTTTTTATGAGATGTTCTGCCTTTAAAATCATCTTCGTGGAATGTCTTGTGTTGTATGTATCTGTTCAATAGGACTAATTAAAACCCTCACCATTCTTTCATGCCTGGTATCTAATCCAGTATGGGGGGATGCCCGACCAAATCTTGTGTAAATATATTTAATATCTTCTTACTAATGCAATACTAATACTTAATCCCTTTGATGTTGAGCTGTAAGTTTCTTTTGTTGCGCCACACATTCTCTTCAATGCTGTAGCAGATGTCGAAACTTTGCCCAGAATTGATGTGTGTGATATGTTCTGCCAGTCCAAAACCGATACAGTCAAATGAAGGAGAGTCTTCTTGAATAACCGTCATCTTGAGGTGATTGGTGCCCACAATAAAAGCTTGTCCTACTGCATTTACCTTTTTACTGAGGAAAATAGGGGATTCATTTTGGGGCCCGAAAGGTTCAAACTGCTGGAGAATACGGAAGAACTTAGCATCGATATCTTTCAATGCCAACTTTGCATCGATCAAAATTTCTTGGGTCAGCATTTCAGGACTGATACGTCGCGATACCACTTCCTCAAAACGATCCTGGAATAGCGTGACATTATCTAAGGACATCGTTAGTCCGGCAGCATATTTATGACCACCAAATTGCTCCAACAAGTCAGCGCATTCGCTTAAGGCTTCATACAAGTCAAAACCCAGTACCGAACGGCAGGAACCTGCAATATGACCATTTGTTTCGGTCAATATAATCGTCGGACGGTAATATTTTTCGGTCAGTCGGGAAGCGACAATACCAATGACACCTTTGTGCCAGTCGGCTTTATACAATACCGTGGATTTGCGGCTTTTAAGAAGAACATTATCCTCAATCAGTGCAAGCGCTTCTTCTGTTATTTTGAGATCAAAGTCTTTCCGTACATTGTTTTGATCGTCTATGCTAGAGCTGAAGTCTTTGGCTTCTTGCAGCGATTTGGAGATCAAAAGTTTGACGGCGTCCTTAGCATGGTCTATTCTGCCCGCTGCATTGATGCGGGGCCCGATCTGGAACACGATGTCATTCACTGTAAAGATCTTCGTTCGATTATTGGATAAATCAATCAGTGCCTTTAGTCCGACGCAGGGATTCGTATTGAGTTTAATGAGACCAAAGTGGCTTAGTATTCTATTTTCGCCGGTAATAGGAACAATGTCCGAAGCAATACTCACGGCCACAAGATCCAAAAACTGATAACAGGCATTGATATCCATGCCATTGGTGAGTATAAAAGCCTGAATAATCTTAAAGCCTATTCCACAACCTGAAAGTTCTTTGTAGGGGTATTCACAGTCTGCACGCTTGGGATCTAACACGGCGTAGGCTTTGGGAAGTTCCTCACCGGGAAGGTGGTGATCGCCAATGATAAAATCAATTCCTTTGCTATTTGCGTAATCTATTTTATCGATTGCCTTGATACCGCAGTCCAATGCAATAATTAAGCTGAAACCATTTGCTGCGGCATAGTCAATACCCTGTGTGGAGATTCCATAACCTTCGGCATAGCGGTCTGGAATATAAAACTCCAGCTGGCTATGAAATTCCCTGAAAAAACTATAAACAACGGCAACAGCTGTTGTACCGTCTACGTCATAGTCTCCATAGATGAGTATTTTTTCTTTGTTGCCAATGGCTTGGATGATCCGGGTGATGGCTTTTTCCATGTCCCGCATCAAAAATGGATCGTGCAAATCCGATAATTGAGGCCTAAAAAACTGCTTTGATTCGTCAAAAGTCTCCACTCCTCTACTCACGAGCAACTCTGCCAAGACAGTGTTGATGTTTAATTCCTCGCGCAGTTTGTTGGTTATTTTGACATCAGTTTTAGATTTTAGTACCCACCTTTTTTGCATATCTTTGCACAATATTTTAAGTGTAAATATACGTTTTAAGGCTGGACTTACCTAATTCCTAAACCCGGTATTGATCCGCTGTTGCTTAACGTGCATATTCCCAATGTTTTAAATATGGTGCAGGCTTATTCTTTATATGAAGGTTCTTTTTCAGTCGACAAAAGCAGAAAATTTATACCCTTTGATCCGTTAATAGACAAGCCCCAGGACCGGCCAGGCTCCCTATTTATTCAAGTTCACCCCTTTTTGATCGAAACTGATGCGGGACTTGTACTCTGTGATACCGGTCTTGGCTATACCGATGACAGTGGCGTGCTACAACTGCATCATAATATCCGTAAGTTGGGTTTCAGACCAGAAGATGTAAAATATGTACTGATGTCTCATCTTCATAAGGATCATGCTGGGGGGATGGTCACATTTGAAAACGGAACCGGACGCATCGCATTTCCTGAAGCCGAATATATTGTTCAACGTGGCGAATGGGAAGATGCTTATTCAGGCATCTCCAGTTCATATAGAACCGAGATTTTTGATGTGATTCAGCGCAGTGGAAATTTGGTTCTGGTGGAAGGTGAAGGTAGAATAAATACAGAAATCAGCTATGCGCTCAATGGTGGACATACAGCACATCATCAGGCATTTCATATTCAAACGGGCGACCAGCACTATTTCTTTGGCGGAGATGTATTACCTGAGCCTGAAGAAATTTTCCATAACTATGTTGCCAAATATGATTTTGATGGTCGGCGCTCCAAAGCGTTGCGTCAGGAGTACTGGGCAGAAGGTGCACCAGCGGGCTGGATTTTTTTGTTTTACCATTCAAAAAATATCACCATTGGTCGTAGTCAGATCCGGGAAGATGGCACCTATAAACTGATTGAAGCAAAGTCGTAAAAGAAAAAACCTCCATGGCCTTTGGGCTCATGAAGGTTTTTGGAAGGTTTAGTATCCCGGATTTTGTGGGAAGGCTGCACCAGTGTTACTGTCGATAACTTCTTGTGGAATAGGCCAAAGAATAAATTCTTTTTTCACCACATTTTTCGATTGTGTGTTTAACGTTTGCACGCGGCGTAAAAAGACATCCTCACCGAAACGGGCAAGGGTCATGCGACGCATTTCCTCACCAATAAGCTCGCGGGCACGTTCGTCGAGAATCAGATCCGCATTGATCGCTGCGGCATCGATTAATGACGCTTTCGCACGGGCACGGACAGCATTGATGGCATCCTTAGCTTGTGCTGGTTTATTGGCACGCCAGTATGCTTCAGCCAATAGCAGGTAAGTTTCGGCCAAACGTACTTTCACACGGTCCTTCATATTTCCTTCAAATGCAGGGTCAACAGCTGTCTTTCCGTAGAAAAATTTGGTTGTTGTCGGGAACACGTTGCCTGATTCTTTGATCGCGTCAGTAAGTACGATCTTCTTACCATAAAGTTCAGGTACGGAAGGATCGTTATAATACCAATCGCGTTTGATATTGAAAGAAGAATTTCTGACATCCTGTTTTTCATAACTATCCAGCCACCATTGGTAAGGGCGTACTTGCCCAAGACCTCTTCCTCCAAGTGAGTCGGCCAAGGCAAATCCTTTTTGTTGTGAATAGAAAGGAACCCACGCGCGTTTGCTCCAATCGGTGTAGCGGTCGCCACCTCCTTGTGTATTGTATTCCAATTGGATGGCCCAGATGGTTTCTTGATTGCCGGAACCGCGATTTTGATTGTTTTCAATAAACATATCGTGGAAATAATCCCCGGGTTTATCTTTTTCGGCACCAAAACGTTGATCGTTCAATTTAAAGTAGCCACTTTGAACCACTTTGTTGGCAGCCTCTACAGCTAAATCTGGCTGTCCAGCTTCGATATATGCTTCTGCCAGGTAATGTAAAGCAGCCCATTTCGTCAATTTACCTTCCTGAATTGTGCCTGGATTGTCGGGTAGGTTTTCACTTGCATACTTCAGGTCTTCAATCATGTGCGTCAAGATTTCAGCTTTCGGTGTACGGGTGAAATCACGACGGGGTGTTTCGGAGACCTTGTCCACCCAAGGCACATCGCCGTATAAGTTGACTAAGTAGCGATAGCTATAGGCGCGGAAGAAACGGGCCGTTGCTTCTACACGTTTTGGATCGTTATCCTTGTCCGTCCAGCTGATGCCATCCTTTTTTAAAGCCTCGAGGATGGTATTGGTATTACCGATAAATCCGTAGGCATATTTCCAATAATTGCGTACATAAGACGAAGCCGGATTTAGCGTATAATTGCTGAATGGAGCCAATGTAGCGTCTGTACCTGTAGTTTTGATGGCAACGATATCCGTTCCGACTTGTAGCGCTTCCTGCGGGGTTGCTCCTTGGGAAAAGATACTACCGTTCCAGGTCAGGAATTCCATGCGGGCATAAGAGTATAAACCATTTAGTCCAGTTTCGAAGCCTTTCGTGTTAATATAGGTATTATCAGGTGACTGAAAGCTACTGGTGTCTTCATTTAAGAAGTTCTTGCTGCAGCCTGTGAAAAGTAGGCTTAGGCCAGCTAGCATTGTATATAAAGTTGTATTTCTTTTCTTCATGATTTTGATGTGTTTAGAATTGGACATTTACTCCCAATGAGAATGTTCTTGCAACAGGATAAGGACTGGCAATATTTGTCGTTGTTGGATTACCTGTGGTCGAACTCACGCTCAATGCCTCTACGTTGTAACCTTTGATTTTGGAGAATGTATAGAGGTTACGGGCGTTGATAAATGCTTTAATGGAAGAGAGATTCAATCTTTTTAGAAAATCGCCGTCAAAGGTATAGCCCAAGCTAAAGTCTCTAATTCGCCAATAGGATGAATTGATATAATACGTATGGTTGTTTACTGGGGTGTATCCAGGGGATGGGATGTCTGTGTTTGTACGCTCCGGTGTCCAGTAAGGCATGTCAGCAAGATAATTGGCGCCGTTGTTAGGTAAGAAACGTTCGATGTTTTTGAAATCATCTATTTTCGTTCCACCAAATGCTCCATTCATAAAGAACGACAGGGAGAAATTCTTGTACGTGAAATCATTGCCAATACCGAGTGTATAAGGTGATATCTTGTTCCCCATCATGGTACGGTCATTGGCGTCGATTTTACCGTCATTGTTGAGATCTGCTAACTTGGCATCGCCAGGTTTCGCTTTAGGCTGATAGGAGTTTGCGATGTCGTCGCCCTCTTGCCATACACCAATGACTTTATAATCGTAGAAAATACGGATAGGCTTTCCGATTAACCAGGCATTGGTCAAATCATCTTTTCCATCCGCGCGCAGTTTGGTGATTTTATTGTTGTTATAGGCAAAGGTCGTATTGACGTTCCATTGGAAATTGTCATTTTTGACCGGTATGGCATTCAAGGTAACTTCGATCCCTTTGTTTGAGGTTTCACCGATATTGGTCAAAATGGTGTTGTAACCGTTCATGACAGGAACCTGTTCACTTAATAAGAGATCCGATGTCTTAGAGGAGTAGTAGTCGATCGTTCCTGAAAGTCTATTTTTGAGAATACCAAAATCCAAACCAAGGTTTAATGAAGCTGTTGTTTCCCACGTTAGATTACTTCCACGGCCATTGAAATTCATCACAAGTCCTTTGACGGGGTCAAGACCATAGATATAATCGACGTTAGTCAGACGGTCGTAAGTTTGATATGGCGATACGGCCTGGTTTCCATTTTTACCATAAGAAACACGAAGTTTTAATAAATCGAAATAATCCTGCACATTTCCTTCTTTAGAAACCACCCAGGCTCCTGCAACGGATGGGAAAAATGCATATCGGTTGTTGATCGAGAATGCACTATAACCGTCCGAACGACCGGTTAAAGTTAATAGGTAACGATCCTTAAAAGCATAGTTGATTCTTCCCATGTAGGAAATCATCGCTGTATTTTGCAGATTAGATTCGATCTTAAGATTTTTAGAGGCAGAGGCCATGTTGTTATATCCGGCATCTGATACAAAATCGTCTCCATTCATTCTTGAAGTTTTCAAATTTGTTTTCTGCGAGGAATAGAGACCCACGACATTAATCTTGTGGTCACCAAAGGTACGGTCATAGGTCAAGAGATTTTCCCAGGTCCAGTCCCAGAAATGCTCATTGTAAATTGATCCGGTACCATTCACGCCACGTCCTGTAACTGTATTGGAACCGTAATAGGAGTTTTCATTAATATTTCGGTAGTTGGTTCCGAATGTGGTTTTGAAACTTAATCCTTCAATAGGGAGTTTCACATCAAGCCAAGTATTCGCATAGACTGTTCTTCTGGTCTGATCCCATTGGCCTTTTTCGTCTGCAAAAGGATGTGCCCATAGTGTTTGTGCATACATCGGGTACGTTATAGCAGTACCATCGGCATCGCGGTTTTTACTGTAAGGGGAAAGTTTTACAACACTCTCGAGGTTGGGCTGTACGCCGTCGCGGTTCCCTTGAGAAGCCTGCATGGTCATTCCTAGCTTTAACCAAGAGCTTAAACTTTGATTGAGGTTCAGGTTGACATTGTATCTTTCGTATGGCGTATTTTTTACAACGCCATCTTGATTTAGGTAGCTCACAGATGCATAATAATCGGATTTATCCGTTCCGCCCGAAAAACTGAGTTGATGTTCCTGAACAGGAGCGCCGCTATTGAATACTTCATCCTGCCAATTGACTTCTTCCCCTTTTTTGTATTGTTCCAATACGTTGGCAAAAAGATAATTCTCTGGGTTAAGCTGATCGCCGGTTTTTCCTTTCGAAGCCTGGTAATCACGCATAAATTGGATGTATTGTGGGCCGTTCATCAATTTAAGACGACGTTCTACACTTTGTACCCCAAAATAACCGTTATAATTGATGCGTGCTTTTCCTGCCGCACCCTTTTTTGAGGTGATGAGGATAACGCCATTTGCAGCTCTTGAACCATAGATTGCAGTGGATGAGGCATCTTTCAGTACCGAGATACTGGCAATTGTATTGGAAGAGATATCGCCCAGGGAACCACTAAAAGGAATTCCATCCAGGATAATTAGGGGTGCATTGGACGCCGAGATCGAGTTCTCACCGCGGATATTGATAGAAGCTGTTTCGCCAGGTTTGGCCGAACCGGAATTGATCGCTAAACCAGAAATCTTACCCTGAAGTTTATCGACAACATTCGGTGAATTTATTCGTTCCAGGGATTTTGCTTCCACTGTAGCGATACTTCCTGTCAAATCGCTCTTTTTCTGTTTACCATAACCTACGACCACAACTTCATCCAAAACATCCTCGGATTTTGTCAAGGTTATTTGTGCTGCTTGTGCCGCGGAGACTTCTTTCGCGGTAAATCCGATCGAGTTAAATGTTAGGATGGCACTTTTTGAACTGACGTTCAGTGAGAAGATTCCGTCTTGATTGGTTGTCGTTGCTGCCGCTTTACCTTTTTCAGAAACGGTAACCCCGCTTATTGGTTTCCCGGTTTCATCAATGACCTTTCCGGAGACGACCTGCTGAAAGGGTGAAAGACTGGTTATTGCAACTAAATTACGTGGGTTCGCTACCCCGTAAATAGGTGCCGCTAATGACAAGATTGATAATGGTGTCAGAAGGATGAGATGACTCTTTTTGACCATAGGTGTGTAATTTAGATTCAGTAAGTGTTTAATGCGGCAATTATAAAGAAATAAACCTTTGGCAATTCTATTGCTTCTTGGAACAAACGATTGCATGAACTACGAAAACGTTATAGAAATGGGTATTTGTAATGAAAATTGGAGCTAATAAAAGCTGATTTGTTCTGTTAGGAACTCGGATCGTTAATAGCATGTGTACCTCGAGCGCTTTTAGTGTTGTTCAGTTATGTCATCACGAAGCCATACGTCGAAAAAAGGGATGAAATTGGTTAAAAGAGTCGTTTTTCTGCTCTTTTTTTAGTATTTTGGGGTAATTTGCTCTTTGTAGCCCATCCCGTTAGCTACCTGCGGATTCGTTTAAGATTGATTTTTTGGGTAAATTTGTGTTTTAGTAGCTAAGGGCTGATGCTGTTTTTCCTCAAAGTCTTTGTTTTTTTGCGAGAAAGAACCTTCAGCTTGCTTTTGTAATTGTGGTATACCACGTTATGAAGCTTATATTATTAGTATTTATTTAAATAGAAAATTATGTCTATTGTAAGAGAGTCCGATCTGATTGGAATTGGAAAAAAATTTCAAATTGAAACCGATGCGGGAGACAATATGGTTGTTGTTATCCATGACGATGGCAGACGGGAACTTTATCGCTATGATGACGAGGAGCATGAGTCACGTTGCGTCATGACACTCAATGACGATGAATCTCGGCAGATTGCGGGTATTATCGGTGGCTTGTCCTATAAGCCTAAAGCATTGGAGACAATTGAAGTCGCTTTGGACGATTTACGCATTGAATGGTACAAAGTGGAAGGCAAAAATGAGGGTGCTGGTAAGACAATTGGAGAGCTGGAAGTTCGTCAACGTACAGGTGCATCGATTATTGCTGGGATACGAGATGATGATACGGTTATCAATCCAGGACCGTCTTATTTGATTAGCCCAGGTACCACACTTGTCATTGCTGGAAAGAAGAATAATATTAAACTTTTAAAGGAAATTTTACTGTAATTTATGCTATCACATACCTTAATTCTGGAAATTGGAATCGCTGTAGGACTTGTTGCCATTGTTGGCCTCATCGCCAATAAGCTTAAGTTTTCTGTTATTCCATTTTTCATTATTATAGGAATGGTTTTGGGACAGCACGCTCCGCAGGTTGGTCTGGTGGATTTAACATTTACAGAGAGTAAACCTTTTATCGATTTCATGGGACGGTTGGGCGTGTTGTTCCTGTTGTTCTACCTTGGTCTTGAGTTTTCGGTCAATCGGCTGATTAAGTCCGGTAAAGCAATTGTCACCGGTGGGACAATTTACGTCTTATTGAACTTTACTTCAGGTTTGTTGATCGGATGGCTAATGGATATGCCATTTAAGGAGATGATGGTGTTATGTGGTATCATGACGAGTTCATCCACGGCGATTGTTGCAAAGGTGCTGACAGATCTCAAACGTACAGCCAACCCGGAGACGGAGGTGATCATGGGAATGATTATGTTCGATGACCTGTTTATAGCGATGCATATTTCTTTCCTTTCGGGCCTGATACTGACAGGAAGCAGTTCGTTTTGGACGGTAGCTGGAACTTCCTTACTGGCCTTGGGATTTATATTGGCCTTTTTGATTTTGGGCAGAAAACTGGTGCCTGCGATCGATCGCTTATTGAAGGAGAAAACTTCTGAATTATTTATATTGATCATCTTTGCCTTACTTTTTATTGTGGCAGGTTTCTCCGAAACCATCCATGTTGCGGAGGCTATCGGGGCATTGATGGCCGGCTTAGTGTTGGCGGATTCGCAATACATCAAAAAGATTGAATCGATGGTGCTGCCCTATAAGGACTTTTTTGGGGCCATGTTTTTCTTTAGTTTCGGATTGTCTATTGACATTATGTCCCTTGGAGGAGCTGTCTTTTGGGCTTCGATTGCAGCGCTGGTGACGGTGATGGGGAATCTTGCTTCGGGCTATTTTGCAGCTAAATTTTCGGGTATGAAACCTAAAACGTCCTTTGATATTGGCTTTACCTTGTCTGCGCGGGGGGAGTTTTCCATTATCATGGCAAATATTGGTAAAGCAGGGGCTTTATTACCCGTTATTCAATCCTTTGTGGTCGTATATGTGCTCATTCTTTCCATTGTATCCCCACTATTGACCAAAGAGTCACGTAAGCTTTGGAAATTACTTTTCGGTGCGGATGCCAATAGCGCCAAGCCTTTGAAAAAGTTGAGTGATTTGGAAAACAATCAGGGCAGATAGACCTGCGGATAGGGTACAGCTCAAACGATGTTTTAGGAGAGGCATATAGCATATACAAACAAAACAGGGCTTTCCAATATTCTTGGATAGCCCTGTTTTGTTTGATTAGTCGGTGAATTTTACAAAAAACCCAGCTCCAGTTTTGCTTCTTCCGACATCATGTCTTTTGTCCATGGTGGATCAAATGTCAATTCGACCAATGCTTCTTTGACACCTGCTACAGCAGCAACTTTTTCTTGAACTTCATTCATGATTTCGCCTGCCACGGGACAGCCAGGAGCAGTCAGCGTCATTACAATCTTTGCAATACCCTCTTCCTTCGTAATGATTTCATATACAAGCCCCAAATCCACAATATTTGCGGGTTTCAGTTCAGGATCATAAATTGTTTCCAGTACAGCTTGGATTTGTGGCGCCAGACCCAGTTTATCTAATACAATGATACTCATTTATTCCGTTTTTTATCGTGAATAGCGTCCTGATAGATCGCTAATAATTTAGCTTCATTTATTTCAGGCGTAAAATTACTAAAATAGTAAGCAATACAAGTCTTTCTTATCTCATCTTTTTCATTTGTTGTTTTTGTGCTCCACTCCCTCAAACATTGGATAATATCGTTTTTGTTGTGGGGATCGAACGTTTGCCCTGTTTTGCCGGGGATAATCAGTTCGGGGAGCGGGCCTAAATTGGAGCAAAGCACAGCTGTTCCGACTGAATAAGCCTCAAGAATCGTAATCGGCATCCCTTCAAAACAAATCGATGGTACAAGTAAAGCCTGTGCTTTGGCTATCAAGGGAAGTATTTCTGATCTTTTTTTAAAACCGAGGTAGGAAATATTCGCCTGGTGTTTAATGCTTCTCAAAACCTCATTTTCGAGCGGACCGCCGCCGATAATTGCTAGTTGAAAATCTGTGCCGATGAAAGCATCGATCAGCTGTAATATCCCCTTTTCATCTGAAAGACGACCGACATATACAAAGTGAGCCTGCGGACCCTCTGGTGCTATTGTCGTAGGAAAGACAAAATTCGGTTTGATCGCGAATTTAGTAGGCGGAAGGTGCAATGTCGATTCAACGAATATGTTCTTTGCAAAGGAGCTTAAATTGATGTAGCGATTTACTTTTGCCCAGGTTCCAATTTTGCGGTGAAACCAGTAATTCAGTGCGAGAAGAAATGTTTTTACTATCGAGTTGTTAAATGCTTTTTGTCGGACGGCTGTCCACGGAAACTCCTCTTGGAGTGAGTCCAGAAAGAGACGGTTGTGATGGTACAGTGTCGCCGAAGGGCATAGTAAACGAAAATTGTGCAGGGTCATGACCTGGGGGACGCCGAGTTTGGCAATGGTACGCACGATAATCGGGCCGGCTGCATAATGCGTGTTGTGAACGTGAACGATGTCTGGTTTAAACGCCCGAATTATTTTTTTGACACGTTGAGCAGCGCAAATATTCCAAAAAGATCCTATTGTCTGTAGTGCACCCTGCAACCCCTTTTTATTTTGAAAGGTTAGCGTTTGGACCTCATGTCCTTGCGCGAGGAGGGAAGATTCCTGCTGAAATACAGTGTCTTCACCACCAGGATCTTGATAAAATGTATGGATAATCAGTATGCGCATAATAAAAGACTTATACAAATGTACAATTTTGAGGTGACTTCCTTTAAAGGGACAAAATTGCCATTTCTATATGATTATTGCTATATTCGCAAGATTCGATCGTAAAGATATATGCAACATTTACAACAACTCGTGATAGAGGCGATAGAGACAAGTCAATTTCCTGAAACACCATCAAATTTATATGATCCGATACGGTATATATTGACTTTGGGCGGAAAGAGGGTTCGACCTGTGCTGACATTGATGGCCGCCGAATTATTCGGCATGCAAGAGATGGAGGAAATTATCCCTGCTGCCAAAGCAGTGGAGTTTTTTCATAACTTTTCACTGATCCACGATGATCTGATGGATAAGGCTCCTTTAAGAAGAGGTAAAACGACAGTTCACGAAAAGTGGGATGCTAATATTGCCATATTGTCTGGAGACGGCTTGTTGGTCAAAGCGTATGAGGAAATTTCAAAATGTAATCCTATTTACTTGCCTGCAACTTTGAAAATTTTGAGTAAAGTGGCTATGGAGGTATGTGAAGGCCAGCAATTAGATATGGATTATGAGAGCCGGGATTCGCTGACAATGCCTGAGTATCTTGAGATGATCCGTCTTAAAACTTCGGTGTTATTGGGTGGAGCATTACAGTTGGGGGCTATTCTGTCGGGAGCAGATGAACAGCAACAGCAGCTGATCTACGATTTTGGAGAGAACGTAGGCTTAGCATTTCAATTACAGGACGATATCTTGGATGCATATGGAGATCCAGATACCTTTGGAAAGATTGTTGGTGGTGATATCATGATCAATAAAAAAACTTTTTTATTGGTGAAGTTGATGGCGGTAATTTCGGAGGATGATAAGACGGTTTTACAAGCCCTATTAAATGCCACTATAGAGACTGCTCCATCAAAAGTAGCGGATATGCTTGCCTTATACGACAAGTATGCGGTTAAAACTGCGGCCGACGAGTTGAAAGATAGCTATACGCAACGGGCATTTGAAAAAATGGAAGCATTGAATGTACCAAATGATCGCAAAGAAGCGTTATTAGTGTTAGCAAATAACCTTTTGGTAAGACAGCAATAAGTATAAATTCTATTAAAATTCGTATCTTGCCATTAAATGTCTTTTTGTAAGAAAATAATTAAATAAATTTTTAGATTACGTTCATGGAGCCTTTAAAAATCACCGTATTTCAAGCATATTTATTCTGGGAAAATATTGAGAAGAATCTAAATAATCTAGCCTTGAGACTTTCCTCATTGCGTGAGAAAACGGATGTTATTATTCTCCCCGAAATGTTTAATACAGGCTTCACGAATAATGTCGAGAAATGTGCAGAACCTGCAAATGGACCTACGACAAGATGGCTATTTGAAATGGCAAGCTCACTTAACTGTGTTGTTGCCGGTTCTTTGATTATCGAAGAAGGTGGGAAATACTATAATCGCTTTGTATGGATGTTTCCAGACGGTAAATATGTAAAATATGATAAACGTCATCTTTTCGGATTATCCAAAGAAAGCGAGTACTTTGAGCCAGGAAATGAACGTATCCTGGTCGATATCAAAGGATGGAAAATCTGCCCGATGATCTGTTATGACCTGAGATTCCCAGTCTGGTCTAAAAATCAAAACGGAGCATATGATATTTTAGTGTATACCGCCAGCTGGCCAGACAAGCGCTCAGCACATTGGAGAGCTCTTATTCCGGCACGTGCAATAGAAAACCAAGCTTATGTTGTTGGGGTAAACCGTGTTGGGCACGACGGTAATGATATTTACTATTCTGGTGGCTCTATGTGTATATCCCCTCTTGGTGACGTGGTGTATTATAAACCGGAAGATGAGGACTTGTATACCTTTACCTTAAATCCGAACGACCTGTTGGAAGCACGTGAGAAATTTCCTTTCTTAAAAGATTCCGATTCTTTTACAATCGGATAACATCCTCTAAATTAGGTACAATTGCAAGCATTTATTTTTTCTGAGAGTGCCTGATCTTATTAGTCAGAAAGAACCTTCAGTTTGATTTAATTGCTGTTGGTGTTTGCAAAGTTATGAAGGTTTTGTTTGTATCCTTTTTATTTATTAAATTCAGTCTAGTATAAATCAAATTGTTATGATTTATCAACATCTACTTATGACATGTTGATAAAATTTTGTTTGAGACAGCTATATTAAAGCGTAATTTAGGCTAACTATTAGCCAAAATACGTTTAGCTTTTTCTCAAATTGATTGAAAGACGACGTTTTATTATTAAAATAAGTTGCGTAAACAACCATAACCATTATTCATATGTTAGACCAAGATTTAGTATCACAAGAGTATTTTTATAATTTCTTAACAGGGAAATACTCAATTGCAGTTATGCGGAGATTACAGCGTAATCTCAAGGAGGCCGGGTTAAACATTACTTCTGAACAATGGAGTATCATGTATAACCTGTGGGTAGAAGAGGGGCTTACCCAGCAGGAGCTTGCTGTGCGCACATTTCGAGATAAACCAAGTGTCACTCGATTAATTAATAACCTGGAACGGGTAAATCTGGTTATTCGTGTTAATGATAAAAACGACAGACGGTCCAATCTGATCTATTTAACAAAAATCGGGCGGAAGATGAAGGATGAAGGAATGAAGCAGGCAAAAAATACAATTGAACAGGCCTTAGGGGGATTGGCCGACGATCAAATTACTTTATCAAATACGATTCTGCACCGCGTATTGTTTAATTTGAAATAAAGATAATTAGCGGGTTTTATCCTGTAAGGGAACTATCAAGGTATAAAAAAAAGGTCCCCTATGAATACATGGGGGACCTTCTTTTTATGAATTGCTAGCAATTAATCTTCGAAAAGTTTGCTTTCGAAATCGGTGTGGCTATTGACTAATTTACCTTCAGTACCGAAATAGATTTCCTGAAAACTGAGCGTCCGGATTGCATCCACCTTACGATAGAATTTATCTGCCGATACATCCGAAAGTGTTTTGAAACCACAAGCTTCCATAATTTCAACTGTCGCACGTAATGTGTTGCGGTGGAACTGGGCGACGCGTACATATTTATCATTTACGTCGAGTCCTTTGTATAAATGCGGCTGTTGTGTGGCAACCCCAACCGGACAGACGTCTTCATTACATTTAAGTGCCTGAATACAACCTAAAGCGAACATCATACCGCGAGCACTATAACATGCATCTGCGCCTAAGGCAATGACTTTCAAGATATCGAAACCTGTTACGATACGGCTTGATACAATAACTTTAATGTGTTTTTTTAAACCAAAAGCAATCAAGGTTTTCGTTACAAATGCCAATGCATCGTATAGTGGCATCCCCAAGTTATCTGTAAACTCAAGTGGAGCAGCTCCCGTACCACCTTCTGATCCATCTACGGAGATAAAATCCGGGAAGATTTGCGTGTTTTGCATGGCATGACAGATGTCGATAAACTCATGTTTATCGCCGATACAAATTTTGAAGCCAATAGGCTTTCCACCGGATAGCTCGCGCAGCTGTTGTATGAAGTGCATCATTTCAGTCGGTGAAGAGAAAGCACTATGTGCTGGTGGCGACATCACGTCTGTTCCAGGAATGACGTGACGGATAGCAGCGACTTCAGGGGTGTTTTTTGCCGCCGGAAGTATACCGCCATGACCAGGTTTAGCGCCTTGCGAAAGCTTCAATTCGACCATCTTCACGTTTTCACGGTTGGATTTTTCTCTGAAAAGTTCGGGATCAAATTTTCCCTCCTTATTGCGGCAGCCAAAATAACCTGTACCGACCTGCCAGATTAAATCACCTCCATTGTTGTGGTAATCGCTGATCCCCCCTTCGCCGGTATTGTGTGCAAAGTTTTGAAGGGCAGCACCTTTATTTAGTGCCGTTATCGCTGTTTTACTCAACGCACCATAACTCATAGCCGAGATGTTGAACACACTTAAGCTATAAGGTTTCTTACAGGCTGCATTTCCTACCGTGGTACGCAGATCGTGGTTTTCGATATGGCAAGGGAAAACAGAGTGCGCAGCCCATTCGTTCCCGACAGCCTGTGGATCTGTCTGCATACCAAATGCAACAGTTTCCCGTTGATTTTTTGCACGTTGGTATACGATCGAACGTTGTCTTCTGTTGAAAGGACGTCCATCCATATCCGATTCCCAAAAATATTGTCTCAACTCGGGACGAATAGATTCGAAGATATAACGAAAATATCCAACTAAAGGATAGTTGCGCAGAATGGCATGTTTGGTCTGGAAACTATGATATAACGCGATCAATAGCAACGGAAATGGGATAATAAGCAGCCAAAACCAGCTTGATGTAAATATAAATCCAAATGATACAATGATTAAATTAATCACAATCATTATTGAAAGAATGAGTTTTCTAACTTCCATAGAAAATACGATTGTTTAGTTTTAATTCGCTATTTTAATGTTTAGCCCAACTGACTATTTTATTACTCAATTAGCATTCCAAAATGCGCTTTTGGACGAAGCAAATGTACTAAAGTTCCTGAAGTAAATGGATATATTTACCCCCTGGAAGTAAGTTTTGATAAGTTTATAACCGTTTCTAACAAACTATTTTCTTTTAGTAATCTCCTGCGACAAAAGTTGATAGATTTGCTGTAAATCTGGTTTATTGCTAATAAATTGCAAATGTTTTTGCATTGTCGATACATCCTGTCGGATCGCTGGTCCTGTCTGAACTGTTATCGGAATATTATTTTGCACTTTTTCTGCCGTCTCCAGGATAATTGGTTTGATTAAATCAAAGGATAAGTTGTTTTCTTCCAGTAACTCATAAGCCATCTGATAGAGGATATTGGAGAAATTATTGACCATGACCGAGGCTAGGTGAATGGCTAAGCGTTGCGGTGAGTTACAATAGATACTCTGCGGTGCAAATGTCTGTGCAAGCTGAAGTAGCGCGGCACTATTTTCATCTGTGTTACCTTCAATGCAAAGTGGAACCGTCGAGAAATCCACTGCTTTATTTTTGGATAACGATTGTGGTGGATAGATGACGCCCGTGTTTTTAAATCCAGCCAGGGCAGCAAGATCGGTTGCTCCTGAACAGTGGACAACAATGCCTGTTAAATCCTTCGGTAGCGCTTCTACCAGCGGTAAAATAGCTTGATCCGAAACAGCAATAAGGTAGAGATCGGCATGGAGGTCGAGTTCAGACAGTAGGTCAGTTGCTGTGCAATGAAGCGCAAAAGCCAATGCGTCTGCATTGGCTTTTGTTTTACTGTAGATCTGAACGATATGCTGTCCTGTTTTTTGAAACTGTTGTCCAAAATGGGTCGCGGCATTACCGCTTCCTAAGATCACAATATTCATTATTTAAGTGCTTTTCGTTTCTCTTCTTTATTTCTTCTCACAATGGACATGATAAAACCGATGGTCATGACAATTGTTCCACACCAGAAAAAGTTGATGTATGGGAATTTAATGGCTTTAAATACCACCCATTTCTTTTCTGGAAGTGGCTTTTGATAAACCATGATTTCCAGTTTATCCTTGTCAGGTTTAATTCCCGTAAATCTGAATTTAAGTCCTTGCTCGGTAACATCCTTGTTGAAGTCGTAAACACCACCGTCTTTAATTAAGTAAATCGGTTGTACCTCATACTGTTTGTTGTCGGCCGAAAATACTTTTATTTTCAATCCAACCATGACATCACTGGGTCCCTTTGGAATTTTCTCTAGGTGGGCCTCTTTGTTTAAGCCTTCAATGACGTAATATCCATTGCGGTAGCGTAAGGTATCGCCAATATTTACCTGATATGTTGCCGGCTCCTCGTAGTCCTCAAAACCAGTTTTATCTTCAGCAGGAACTTTGGCGTGTGTTGCTTGACTTTCAGCTGCGGCCGCTGTAATCAGTGTATATACGTCATGCGTAACATAATGTTTGGTGGCTGGAGTACCAATCAACCCCCCCATTTTCGCGTTGTTTTGTGCAAAAGGTTGCAGCACAAAATGCTCCTTCACTTTGCCTGTTTCTTCGTCGATCCGCTCGTATTTGATTTTATAGAACGTATTTGGAGCAACAATGCTATCGCCGATATAGGTAATTTTGTATTCACCCATTTGTACAGGTTCACCCTCGGTCAGGAATAAGTTGTCGCCAGGCTTTTCTACTTTGTCGAATCCCGATACAGCGATGTAACCCGTGTTGTTGACAGAGATGACTTCGTTGGTTGCCGCGGCCACCATGGCACCGATAAGTAATAAACCAAAACCGATATGGGCTACCGAAGAACCAGCCAGTTTCCATTTACCTTTGACAGCGTCACCCAATACGCGGATATTTGCCAGAATACAGAAAATACTTGCGAAGGTGATCAAAATGTAGATCAAGTTGGTATACGTCTTCGTAAAATAGACTACAGCAGCCGTTAGGATTAAAGACACAACCAAGGATGCTACAGTGGAAGCCAAAAACTTGCGGCTATCGGTACGTTTGTATTTTAAGAATTGCGTAAATCCGGTTAAAATCATCACGATGACGGCAAAACCCGATTGCCATTTGTTATAATGTTGGATCGGATCCAAAGGCGGAGCTACCTTGGTGCCAAAGATCTTGTTGAACACTGGAATTGATGTTGAAGCAATGATCTGTGCACAGGCAACAGTCAATACCAAGGCGCCAATAAACATCCAGAATTCTCTTGAATAGATATCCTCATCCTTTTCTGTGATGGGCATCTCTTTCTTTTTGACGGTAAGAAAGACCACCATGATAACCAAAAAGACAACATTGAATAAGATCAATTGTCCGCTCATGCCCAGGTCGGTAAAGGAGTGTACCGAAGTCTCTCCGAGGACGCCACTACGTGTCAGGTAAGATGCGTAGATCACAAGCACAAAGCTGATCATCGCCAAAAAAGTAGCGGTGAAGTAGGAGTGGCCTGAATTCTTGTAAGCAATCATGACGTGAACAGCGGCAATCAAGGTAAACCAAGGAATAATAGATGCATTTTCTACCGGATCCCATGCCCAGAATCCACCGAAGTTAAGTGCTTCGTAAGCCCAGAATGAGCCCATGATAATACCTGCGCCTAAAATCATCACGGCAAATAAAGCCCAAGGAAGTGCTGCATTGATCCATTCTTTGTAACGTTTGGTCCAAAGAGCACCTGTTGCATAAGCAAAAGGAACAATCATCGACGCAAAGCCAAGGAAAAGTGTCGGTGGGTGAATCACCATCCAGTAATTTTGAAGTAAAGGGTTCAAACCATTACCGTCGGTGATTAGTGAAAGATAATTTGCTTCTCTAAAGATTGGAATATCCATTGCTTCACGCAATAAGATAAAAGGAGAGCTACCGATCCGCAGACCGAAGATTTCCACACCAATAATCATGGATGCTAAAAATGCTTGACATAACATGACGAAAGTCATAACAGACGATTCCCAGCTTTTTGCTTTAAAGAGCAAAACAGCGCCTAATACCGTTTGCCAGAACATCCAAAGCCAAAAACTACCCTCCTGACCTTCCCAAAAACTGGAAATGATGTAGTAGGTAGGGAGTGTCTTGGACGAGTGCGCCCAGGCATAATTATATTCAAAAAGGTGATTGTATATAATATAAAATAAAGTTGCACCAATCGCTACGACGGAGGCTGCATTAACCCAGAAGGCAATACGTGCAATTTTTTTCCATGAATGCTCTTCAGGGTATTTTGTTGCAAAAAAGTAACTGATACAAGATAGAAGTGCAGCACCAAAAGAAAGTACAATGAAAAATTGTCCGATCTGCCCTGGCAGCAGGTGCTCACCAACGTAATTAACGTCCATTGAAAATTGATTTTACGAATTAATTATTGAAAGCAGTAGCATTGATCTCGGTGACGACCGATTTATCGTTATATTTCGACGGACATTTCATCAATATCTTACTTGCCCTAAACACATTCCCGTCCATTTTTCCTGTCAATACAATCTGCTCTGAACGTTCAATATCTTGAGGTTTGGCACCTCTAAAAATCACTTCACATTCTGTACCATCGTTGTCACGCATGAAAAACGAAAATTTGTTGGCGTCAGTTTTGGGATCATAGTGAAGTGCTTTGTCTTTATTCAATTGACCTACCACATATAGTTCGGTTTTCTTTTCTTTAGCTTCGGTAAATGTCGAATACGTACTTGAATCGGTATAGATAACAAGTATCATGGCAATTGCGACAGCAATGATAGCGATTAGAATAATTGAACTTTTTTTCATTTGTATTTACTTATTTATAAGTGTCTGAACTCGTCGTATCAATGAGCTCGTTTCACTCGGTTTGTTTTTTTACCAGTTAATGGCTGTTCCGATCTGTCCGATATCTTTCTGTTTTTTTCGAAAGATTATTACCCAAACCTGACAACGTTATGCGCGCTAAAATCCCAAATTGTTTACATTTGACACCTAATCGAATGCAAAATTACAAATAGATTCGCTAAGAAAGGAATAATGCAACTTTTCCATATTATTTATATCTATTCTAAATAGTTTGAATTAATTGGAAAAATAAGCTAGATTCGAATGCTTTTGAATAATTTGAAGTGAAATTTGCTGTTTTGGTTCTAATGATATCGCATGAATTTTACAATTTCCTGTTAATATGAGTGTTGCTTTGCGATTTTTAGGCCTCTTTTGGGCTGTTATAGTTCCCTGTTTTTTTGTTTTTGGACAGGTGAAATTCCGTAATCAGGAAATTGCTGTTCAAAATGACAATGACGTATATCTCCTGACCGGTCAAGACCGCTATTATACAAACGGTATCAATATAAACTATAGGATTGCGTTGCCGGGGAAACTGGATAAACAGTCTTCAAATACGGTATTGGATTTTGAAATAGGCCAGCGTATTTATAACGGTATCAGTATTATTGACTATAGACGGCAGGAAAAAAAATACGATAGACCGTTTGCAGGTTACCTTTATTTTAGTGCTGGGGTAACGCGATTTTTACCGCAGGATCAGGTCATTGAGTTCAAGACCGAATTGGCGCAGATCGGTCCTAAATCCTACGGTGAAGAAGCCCAGAAGTTTATCCATCATCTATTTGGTATGTATGAGGCAACAGGTTGGGATACGCAGCTTGGAAATTCCTTCGGTATTGATTTAAGTGCAACCTATAAAAAAGGACTATATCGCAGTCAAAACCAGCAATTTGATGTGGGAATTATCGGTGAAGGGACTATTGGACTAAATAATACCAATCTGGGGATTGCGGCCCCGTTTCGGTTGGGGAAGCTGAAATCCTATCAGGCATCGACCCTTACACATGGGCATTTGACACAAGGTAGAGCAGATAATGATAAAGAATGGTATTTTATCTATCAACCAAGTATGTCCCGTATTTTTTACAGCGCAACCGTAGAAGGAGGGAGAGGTCAAAATGATCCCATAGGCAAGCTATACACTATTCAGCCTTGGATGCTTAGTCACCGCATAGGTTTCAACTGGTCGAATCACAAGATCAATTACGGTATCAATTATATATTCAATTCGAAAGAGCTCAAATCGGTGTTTCATCGGCATCAATATGGCGAGCTGTTTTTTGCCTACCGTTTTTGATCTGCCAGCCATAGATATGACCCATATTGATCCGCTGCGCATTGGTAGAGTCTCCGTTGATCCGCTATCCTTGAAATGCTTGCCGTTTGTAGCCTGTTTAGCCTGGATTTTCGGGAATAGGATCGGCCAGTTTTTGCCCGATCAATCTGCTGGTGAGCATAGCGGCTACGGTGTCTCCAGTAGCATTGAGCATTGTTGCGAGGGGATCGACCAGGGTTGCGATAATCATAATGGACGGGATCACCTCGGTTGGCATCTGATAAACCGATATAATCAGCATTTCTCCAATATAGCCACCATTAGGAATGCCGCCGGCCACAATACTGACCAATAAAGTAATTCCTACCGCCATAATTAGATTCGACGGATCAAAAAATTCCTTTCCACTTAATAAAAGCGCAACATAAATTTTAAAGATACAGGCGATTGCAGAACCATGCTTGTGCAATGTCGTGCCTAGGGGAATGACGACACTAGCGACGCTGTCGGGGATTCCAATTTGTTTGGCCGCAAGTAAGTTTGCTGGCATGGTGGCAAGGCTGCTGCAGCTGCTCAATGCAGTTAAGGAAGGTAATATGTTGTTTTGCCAATAGCGTTTGACCCCCTTAAGCCCGAATGCTAAAAAAGCGAATAAACTGAAAACCGTGAAAAAATAGAAGATTCCGAAAAAGTAATATAGCCCGATAGGTTTGGCATAAAAACCGAAGAGCTGAGGGCCTAATGTTCCAACCTGATAGGCAAAATATGCTCCCAAACCAATGGGAGCGAGGTTCATGACCATCACGAGCAGATTTCCCATCACTACATTGCCCGAGTTTATAAATTTACGGAAGGTCTCTGCAGATGTTCCAGACTTGCGCGTAGCAATGCCAACGAGGAACGAAAAGATGACAAAGGCCAGCATATTTTGACGTGATAATAAACTCGAAAATTCGCTAACGGTTAAAAAGCGGACCATTTTTTCACCCCAAGAATCATGGGCAACCGTTTCCACGATCTGAGTTGCTTGTTCGATAGGCAGGGGAGCATCGACTGGAAAGAGGTAAAGGAAGCAGATGCTTGATACTCCGGCGACAACAATACCCAATACAAATACGAATGACATCATGCCGATGATCCTTCCCAGCACACTGTCGCCATCGATATTGGCAACAGATGAGGATATGGCAAAGAATACCAAGGGTATGACGCTGACAAAGAGGAGGTTTAGAAAAATGTCGCCGATCGGTTTAAGATTGTTGACGATAGGAGGAAAAAAGATGCCGATCAAACTTCCAATACTGATTCCTAGGAGTAGAAGTAAGATACTGCCGTAGTTCTGCACAAAAGTTTTTGTAGCGTATTTCATAGGTGTATGATTAGTTATTTAGAAGGAGTTCATTCGCATGGAAGAACTGCTTATATTGTTTTTGTAATTTGGTCATATGGAGAATATCCAATGCTGTTGTATTGCTTGCGCTTGTTAGGTTTGGATATTCCATTAGGTTTTGTGAATGTTTCTTATTTAGATTGCTAAAATACTGTTTTTCTCGAATAGGTCTATTAAAACGAGCTGAATTTATGCGTGTTTGTTCATTTTTGTTTTTTCTTACTGAAAAAATCCGCTTTTTGTCGACTGGACTTTTTTTATTGAAAGCATTTCTTTATAGCGGTACCCATGCCTACTATACGCTCGGTATTGATATGCTTTTTCATTTGGAAGTCGATGTACTGGTCAATTGGTTGACATCACCTTTAGTCTACGCTGATAGATGGTCGGGCTTGCTAAAACCGTGAGGATTTTGATACGGGCATTGGCTTTTTTATCTTTGGACAGTAGCAAGATATGCATCATGGGCAGGGAGTAGGCCATTCGTTTTGGCATCGTTTCTTTGTTTGGACTCCATGTGTAAAAATTAGAACTTAACGTATTTGTATAAAAATGGAATTTGTAACGACAGGAGATGGTTCGAAAACTTTGTTTAATGCTGAAATAGGAGAATGTTATCATTCGAAACACGGTGCGGTACAGGAAAGTAGGCATGTTTTTATAAAGACAGGGCTTGACCACTACGTACAAACGACAGGAGCCGCCGACGTTGGTATCTTGGAGGTTGGCTTTGGTACCGGTTTGAATTTTCTACAAACAGCCAACTTTCTTAGGGATAAATCTTTTCAGGTGGAATACGTCGGAATTGAAGGATTTCCCCTGCCTTTGTCTACTATTGCTGCAACGGGCTATGATGCGACGGTACACCCAACTGTTTGGACAAGTTATTTGAATGCATACGAGCTGGCTTTGACGGGAAACGTGCAGATTAACGAACAATTAAAACTTCATATTGATCATACCCTGTTGATGAATTTTCAATCGGACCGCTTATTTAACGTCGTTTATTTTGATGCCTTTGCTGCTGTGCATCAGCCTGAGATGTGGAATGATGCTGCCTTGGGGCATATTGCACAGTTTGTTAAACCGGGTGGTGTTTTTGTGACTTATGCGATTACCGGGAACCTCAAACGCAGTATGAAAACATTGGGATTTTCGATAGAAAAGGCTCCCGGAGCACCAGGCAAGCGGGAAATGCTGCGTGCCACAAAGTTGTAGCGGTTGTCTTATATAATAGCATCGGAAAGAGTTAATCTTACGGGTCAACATACATGACGAAAGAAATTGAAATAGAGTATAACTTGCTCTATACAGGTCCACGCTTTAGAAAGCTTGTAGAAACCAATAATGCTAAGATTGCTACGGCTGTGGCTTGTATAGCGTCTGCTATTCAATGGGTAATATAGTTTTAGTATCCAATCGATTTTATTAGGCATTGTGATAACATCAGCTTTTGAGAGTTGCACATCTTAATTAATAAACGCACCGACTATTGCAGCTGGATGAAAGCTTTTGTTATTTAATAACAGATGTTTATGGCGATGAAATCCATAATATTCGATGTTCATACCAACAAGTACGGTTGTTGCATCTTTATAGTTTACATCAAATGATAGCTGTTCTAATTCAACCATTTTGGGTCCCGTATGCAGGTTGATGGGGATCTGGGGGCTATGGACATGAATATATTGTTGCTGCTCAAAGTTGAGCATGACAATAAAGAGGTTAAAGATGAGCAGGTCGCAATTTTTTGGCTGCCGTATGTCCTTTTGTTTATCAAATTTTGGAAACTGGATTGTAAGTTGCTTATTGTCCAATAATTGGATCTGTGGATCGAAATGCATAAAGTCCTGCATATGGCATTTTTCATTGAATTGAAAATTGACCAAACGGTTTATCTTATTGCTGCGTATAGATTTTTCTTTGGATATATGTCCGCTAGGGCCGTTCACTCGCTGCAACTGAGTTACTAAGCGATTGTGCATATTGCTATCATAAAAACCCATGTGTACTTCTGCCATCGTCCGTCGTATGTAAGCGCCAATCGCACTGCTCACTCCAAAGCTTACGGAGGCGGCTTTTGTCCCTTTGGTTTGTTTTGGTTTCCGTCCTACTTTCGTCTGGACAATTGTTTTTTCATTCGATTGTCGAAAGACCACGTTCCCAACTAAGCCTTTCAGATTTCCATTTTCTATCGTTGCCATATCGTAAATATATGTATTTAAATTGCTGAAAAACAAATAGTTGTTTGTTTTTAATAGATTTAAAATTGGGCTTTGCCTCTGATTTTAAATATGGCAATCGTTGTCAAATGCCAATTATTAAACTCATAATGAAAACGTATTTCATTCGCTACGGAATGATATGTTTGATTTGAAATTTATTCCAATCTTCTTTGGAAAACATTCGTCATAGCGTCGGATTGCTAGCATACTGCAAGCAGCATGAGTCCGTGGTGAGTCCGAGTCAAACCCGGAAATGAGGAGGTAACAGTATGGTCGGGGCATGCATCTATCTGCTTCCTGATACGAATAAGGGCGGAAATTGATTCGAAGCGACTCAAACGGATTGTCAAATCGGTTGGTTAACTCGGACTTCGTTCTGTTAATATATGCATTTATATCTTTTAATTTTCAAAATGTATATTATAATATTTAATTTGTTCGGAATATAGATACAAATTATTTTATGCTTTTCTAAATTTTTGTTTAGAGTTTACATGTGTGATAACCTAGTCTATGCTCAGCACGCTGATGTAATTATCGATGTAGTGCAGTTTGTCTTTGGATTTATATTGTTGTATATAGCGTGGGTGGTCTAGGACGGTCATTTTTCCAAACAACTTTTCTTCTTTGTTGATCTTAGCGAGAAAGGTTGCATATTTCTTTCCGAGCACAAAGACCTCCTCCGTCGCTAAGCCCATAGCGATGTGTTGTTTCAATGAATCAAGCATAAAAGGGCTGACCATGTCGAAAAGTGTTTTATCATCATAGTAGTTTGCATTGATCCAATTGTTGGGTTTCGTTTCTCGGACAATCGCCAGGGGAAAGGGTGAATTGATATAAAATTGTTTGTAGAAAATATCGGGGCCACCATAGGCTTCGATCATATCGTACATGAACACCGAAGATATTTCATGGGTATATGCAGAATGCATTTGTATGCCACATGCGCTAGCTAGTCTTTTGGTATCCGTAAAAGGAACTCCCGTTACACCTGCCCCGTGTCTGCTCGGATTAATACCAATAATGAATTTTCTTGTTAGGTTATCATTGTAATATTTGTGGTAGAACTGTTCCATCACGACCAATGTTTCGGGGTTGTCAAGGTAGGGGTTAATTACATTGAATGCTGGGGGAAGACTTCCCTGATAATGAAGATGTTTATTGAATAAAACTACTTTTTCCGCAAATGTTAGCATCGTTCGTGTGTTTAAAAACAAGATACGGTTTTTAAATAAGCAAAAAACAAAGCCGGGTGTCATCTGACATCCGGCTTTGTTTTTTAGTATCTTGAGTCAGGATTAGTGACCTTGCGTACCGTCTACACCATGCGAGTGTCCGTGAGACAACTCTTCTTCAGTAGCAGGACGTACAGTTAAGATTTCAATATCGAAATTTAATGTTTTACCAGCCATTGGGTGGTTTAAGTCAGCAACAACTACTTCTGGAGTAACCTCAGCTACTACAGCGCGGAATTGGTTTCCTTGATTGTCTTGTAAAGGCAATACTTCTCCTACTGGAGGTAAACCTGTTTCTTTGAACATATCTACTGGCAATTGTGCGAATGCTCTGTCGTCTTTTTGACCGTAAGCATCATCCGGTGCCAATTCAAATGAAATCTTATCACCAACGTTTAAGTCTGCGATGTTTTCTTCAAATTTAGGTAACATCATACCTACACCATATAAGAAATCTAAAGGTTGTTCTGCAGTTGTTTCTTCAACGAAAACTTTTTCACCGTTTTCTACTGTGTGAAGTCTGTACGTCAATGCTACGACGTCGTTTGCTTTTATAGCCATCTGATTTTGATTTTTGGAAGCCGAGGCTACCGTTTATTAAATATAATTTATTAACGCTTGTATTGAATCCTGTGGTAGACTGCAGGTCTTGTTTTTACAAAGATATGCTTTTGTCTCCTTTCCGACTCTATGTTCTAGCAATGGAAGATTTTCTTCCGTACCGCCAAGAACAATTTTATTAGGAATATAATATTGGTCGAGTTCTTTTTTTAAAGCCATCGCTTTATCCCCCGTCAATGCAATTTCATTGATTCCATATATTTCTTCTAGCAATAATATTGCCCAATTTGAATAGGCCGAACCATAAGTCTTGATTTGGGGGAATACATTCGCTAGCAATTGGTCTGTAATGGCGATGTAATTTTCATCGTCAAAAAGTAAACCTAATCGTTTCAATTGGCGAACCATTGTCGAGGAAGAGGACGGGATTACGTTATCCATAATTTCGCTTTTCCGTGCGATAAGTTCCTCCGCCGCTGTCGACGTATAGTAGAATGTTTTTTGTGATCCATCGTAAAACAATGCAATGGCCTCATCGGCAAGCTGTCTTGCTTTTGTGAGCCAATTGAGGTCAAATGTCGCTTCATATAAGGCTATAAAGGCTTCAATAGTGAATGCATAGTCATCCAGGAAGCCTGCGATCGCTCTGTTGTTATCTTTTGGTTGGTGCAATAACTGGAGGTCGTCTTGAATAAGGTGTGTACAGATAAACTGGGCATTGTTTAAAGCGAGTTCGAGAAAATGGCTGTTCCCAAGACTGTGATAAGCATCTATTAGTCCTTTTAGAAATAAAGCATTCCAGGTGGTCAGCTGCTTATGGTCGAGTCCCGGACGGATCCGTTGTTCACGATAGTTGTATAATTTTTTCTTTGAAATTTTTAGAAAATCTGCCCATTCGTCAGCTGACATATTGACCTTTACGGCTAACTGGTCTGCATTAATGGCGCAAATTGGGATGTTAGTTTTCTCTTCCGTCCAGTTCCCTGCTTCGGTGATGTTAAAATATTGGCCAAGGAGGGCAGCATCATCGCCCAATACCTCGTCAAATTCAGCTTTTGAGAAGGAATAGTATTTTCCTTCAATACCTTCGCTATCTGCATCTAAAGCGCTATAGAAACCATGGTTCGGCGCAAGCATTTCACGCTCGGCCCAGTCAATCGTTTCCTCGATAATCCGCTTATAGAATGGATCTTGACTTTGTTGATAAGCTTCGGCATAAAGGGATAGTAATTGCCCGTTGTCGTAGAGCATTTTTTCGAAGTGGGGAATATGCCAATAATGGTCAACCGAATAACGGGCAAAGCCACCACCGATCTGGTCGTAGATACCTCCTGATCCAATTTTTTTCAACGTCAAATGAACATGATCCAGGACTTCCTGATTGTCGGCAAGCACCGCATATTTAAGCAAGAACAACCAATTGTTAGGTAGCGGAAATTTGGGTGCTTTTTGATAACCACCGTCTTTTTTATCGAACATCTCGGTCCAAGGGGCCACAATTTCATTTAAGTCGTCGATCGTGTATTGATCAGGGATGGGATTGATAGGGAGCTTCTCGGCACGTTGGATGCCGTTGTTCAGCTTTTCGGCATAGTCAAACGCGACTTCGGGTTTCTCCGTCCACATTTGTGCAATTTGCAATAAGATATTCTGCCAGTCGTGCGGTTTGAAATAGGTGCCACCATAAATTGGTCTTCCATCGGGTAGGCAGATACAATTCAAGGGCCAGCCGCCGGCATTGGTCATCAGCTGCACCGCAAGCATATAAACTTGATCGATATCGGGGCGTTCTTCACGGTCGATTTTGATGGATACAAAAAACGTATTCATGGTTTGGGCGATGGCTGAGTTTTCAAAACTTTCACGCTCCATCACATGACACCAGTGGCAGGCCGAGTAGCCAATGCTTACAATGATGAGTTTATTTTCGTCCTTTGCTTTTTTTAAAGCTTCCGGTCCCCAGGGCATCCAATCTATGGGATTGTGTGCGTGCTGTTTAAGGTAGGGTGAATTTTCAAATTGCAATTGATTCGCCATAAGACGAAGGTAGTGAAAATCTGCATCAACTAGCATTGCCTTGTAAAACAATGCTAGTTGATGCAGATTCTTCTACATTAAAAGTGTTTAAATTGGCTAACTAATCGTACATAACCATCTTTGATACGATATTTTTTATTCTTTTCCGTATATCCGTTGAGTTCAAACTCGGCTTCCAGTAAATAAAATCCCCTATCGAGCTTTTCAAACTTCAAAATCGTAAACGTAGCGTCATCCTGGATATTATTATTCAATTGGACAGGTTTTGTCATGGATCTATTGGGAATGTACGAAAACATAGCTTCTTCCGTTTGGGGAGAGATACTTAAAAATACACCTGAAGTTTTATTTTCACGGGCATAGTCTGTGATAAATTGTTGTGGTCCTGTTGCTAATTGAAATCCATTGATAGGTTGATACACTGTTGCTCCTTCTTGCAATTTCGCGATATTGTATTTTTTAGTAAAACCAATTGTCACATTTGCTTCGCCAAGAAATGCATAATTATATTCAACGAGCAAAGAATCTTTTTCGCCATACCACCAGGTATTACCTGTGTTATAGGCAAAATGTCTATTCGGCAATTCCTGATTATAGGGTTTGATGTTAATTTGCTTATTACTGTAGCCATTAGTATATAGATCATTAGAAGCATATTTTACGCCGTCAATTGTATACGAAATACTGTCGCTCAACATGAGTTTTGCTTTTGTATTGTCATCAGGATTAACTTCAGGTTGATCTTTTTTGCAAGAAATAAAGAAAAGACCGATTACAGTGAATAAAAAAAATGATCTCATGATTGTAAAATTAAATTTGATGTTTTTATGTAAACTATAAAAATAGCTGTTAAAATTAGCGTGTAAACATGCTTTTGTTTCTCTAATATTAAAAACATGTTTTAATATTTAGGTTCTCCGATAATCCTATAATGTTCAATATTATCTTTTGGATAACCTATCAGGGCGACAGCGGTAGATCGGTTTTCCCAGATTGCTACTGTAGTGGCGTTAAACTTATTTTTGAAAAGTAAATTATACTTATTATCTAGTTCAGCTTGCCCATTATTCCCTGCAGAGAGCGAAGGGCTACTATAGGTTTTACTTGCCGCTTCCAGTAAATATTCTTTTTCTTTTTCTGGTGTTAATTGTGCGGATTTATTTTTTCTTTGGCACATGAAATGAAAATAAATAAAATTAAACTTATAAAAAAGTGGTTTTTTAACATGTTTTTGTGATTTTTTGTAAAAATAGAAAATTTATTTAAAATTCACTTAATTGAGTCGCGTTATTGTTTGTTTCTACGTTAAACAGTTTTGGTGACTCATTAAGTTGTAAATTAACTAGATGCATAAAATCTCCATGGAATTTGATTATTTTTACATACGTTTATTATTAGCTTTACCGAAGTCCTATGTCAAATGACGTTGACCTGCTTAAGAAGATAGTCCAAAAAGATCGCGATGCTTTTGAAGCTATTTATAAGAGCCATTTCCGTAAATTGTATAGCTTGTCTTTTCGGTACGTGCGCGAGGAGGCCATCGCTGAAGAGCTCACCAACGACGTATTTATGATGTTATGGGAAAATGCAGGCAAGTTGGCTATTAGTCAATCACTGGGAGCTTACCTATCTCGCAGCGTTATTAACCTTTCGCTTACCTACCTCAAAAAGAATCAACGTTTATTGGAACGGAATAACGATTATAGCAAGGAATTGGATCTGACCGATGATGAAGATGAAACTGATCGTGCCGCACTTTACGAATCCAAGTTGTTGATGATCGAAAGTATACTGGAAGGACTGCCGCCGCAGTGTCGAAAAATCGTTCTTATGAGTAAGTACGATAAGATGAAACAACAGGAAATCGCAGATCAATTGGGAATCTCCATAAAAACGGTTAAAAATCATCTGACCATTGCTTACGATAAAATTCGGGTCGCTTTGGCCAAGCAAAAAACTTTTCTGTTGCTTCTCATTGGCTTTTTATTTTTTTCATTGGGACTTTTTGTCCAGTTTATTATCTTATAGTTATGGAAGAAAACAATACTTCAAGATTTATTCCTTATGACTTGATTCAGAAAGAGCTGGATGGGACTATTTCCGAAAGGGAAGGAGTGTTGCTTGGGCGTTGGATTTCGGAGGATGTAGAGAACCACGAGCTATACCACGACGTTAGAAGTATAGCTGACGACCTTATAGTACTGGAACGCTATAAAAAAGTAGATACTGGTAGCCAATGGGAAAAATTTAAAAATCAGTTGGATAAAACAGGGGATCATCAAAAACCGGAGATCGCGAAAGCGGTACGAACAATCTGGAAACCCTGGATGAAATTTGTGGCTGCAGCCGTATTGTTCGTGGTCGGTTTTGCCGCTTACCTGAACTTTGACCGTTGGATGGGCAATGAAATCCGATTATATGGATCAGTAGCTCAGCAGCCTACCCTACTTCCCGATGGTTCGATCATCACACTACAGGCCGGAGCTGAAGCGATGTTCAACAAAAGGACATTTCCACAGCAAAGAACTGTCGAGCTCAAAAAGGGAAAAGCGCTATTCGATGTCAAACATCAAACAGGAAGCTCCTTTGTGGTTGATCTTGAACATAATTATGTACGTGATATCGGCACTACCTTTGAAGTCAACCTACTAAAAGATGATGTCGAAGTACTTGTTAAGGAGGGGATAGTGGCTTTAAGCAGTGGAAAAGGAGACCATGCGGAAGAACTTGTTTTACAGAAAAATCAAAAGGGCCTTTATAAAAGACAAACAGCGTCTTTATCTAAAATTGATCTGTCGGTAGACAATGATACTGACGTAGCGCAAAAGCTGAGCTACTCAAATGTTCGGTTGGATAGTATCTGCTCAGATTTGGAAAAGCACTTTCGGGCGAATATAACTGTCGTTGGAGATAGTTTAAAAGCACGGAAGCTCAGCATGTATTTTGATGGGCAGACGCTCAATGAGATCGTTCAGATTCTTTCCAAAACCTTAAACGTGAAATGGAAAACTGGTAAAAAGGGATATAGTATCTACGAATAGACTCTTCGCGTTGCTGATATGAAAGATAGGATCCTGTATCGTCTGCTCTTTTTCTGCGGGTTAGTTATGGTTGTATGTTCGAAAGCCATGGGACAGAGCTCCCCTGCTGAATTACGGATCTCAATTGACACGCACAACAAACAGATCATTCAGATACTTACCGAAATTCATAAAACATACGATATATCCATGTCCTATGATGAGCAGATTTTTAACAAGGACATCATCTATAGTCGTTCGTTCGACAAGTCCAGTTTGGAAGAAGTCCTTAATTATTTGCTGAAAGATTCCAATGTTGGATTTACAATTATCAATAGAGCGCTGATCTTCTATGAGGAAGATAAAACTTTTACCATAAAAGGACGTGTGGTGGACAGTCTGAGCGGTGAAAACCTGATTGGTGCCACTTTGTTGATCGCGGAGAAAAACAAAAGTAGTTTAAGTAATAAATATGGGTTTTACTCACTGACATTACCACGGGGCGAATACAGTTGTTATGTGAGTTATCTGGGCTATAAAACAAGGGTGGTCTCTTTAAATGCTGCGTTAGAAAATAATTACCTGGTCATTAAGCTTGCTCCGGTAGATTTCAACTTGAGTGAGGTGGTGGTTAATGTTGATTCTTCCTTGACAGCGCAGCACATGGGAAGTTTCACCGATAAGATCAATTGGACCCAAACACGAAGAAATGCTTTTTATAAAGGCGAGGCTGATATCATGAAGGTATTACAGATGCAAAATGGGATTAACGGATTAACAGAAGGTGGCAGTAATCTTTTTGTAAGGGGAAGCGGTAAAGATCAGAATCTTATTTTGCTCGATGAAGCTGTTGTTTATAATCCATCGCATCTATTCGGTTTAACCTCGGTGTTTAATTCGGATATCTTGAAGAATACACAGTTTTATAAGGATGCTATCCCTGCAAATCTAGGGGGACGTCTTTCTTCCATTATGGATATGAGTACCAGAGACGGCGATGCCAATGCTTTTCATGTTTTTGGTGGATCAAGTCTTTTGATTGCTCGGGTTGGTGCTGAGGGGCCATTTATAAAAAAAGGAAAAGGTGCTTTCATTGCCACTGCACGGGGAAGTATATTAAATGCTTTTAATACAGATTATCGGTTGTTTAATGTCAAAGGTAAATACAGTGACTATAACGTGAAGTTCAACTATACATTTGACGAGAAAAATCGGGTTTATCTTTCGGGTTATTATGGGCAAGATAAAGTTATTTCACCGAATAAGAATACCAATCGTTGGGGTAATTGGACTTCTACTTTGCGGTGGAACCATGTGCATAGTGACCGATTATTTATGAACCTTTCGGCCATATTCAGTGATTATCATAATAAATTGGATGTCAGTAAACCCGAATCGAGTGACAATCAGATCTGGTTGACACGGATACGTGACTTTAGTTTGAAATCCGATTTTACGTATTTTATGGGATTGGATCGCACCTTGGATTTTGGTCTCCAGGGAACCTTACATCGTTTTAATCCCGGGGAGATATCACCGGTAAATTCAAATACGGAGGATAATATCTTTAGGGCCCAGGCCTATGATTATACGGGTTATGTTTCGTTTAACTGGAAGATTGATTCCGCCTTCCGGATTGTTGCGGGAATGCGGGCGAATGCCTTTTTTAATGCTTCCTTTGGACGCTATTATTTATTGGATGGCAGCTCGTATAAGCCGTTGTCGAACGATGCCGACAAGAAAAAATCGTATTATGGTTTAGAGCCACGCCTGTCTTTGCAATATAAAATGGGCAATGATTACGCTTTCAGACTGGCTTATAATCGGAGCTATCAGTATTTGCAGTTGTTACAGAACGATGAACTTGCTTTTTCCTCGTTGGAAGCATGGGTACCGGCGGGATTAAATATTAAACCACAATATGTTGACGCGATTTCTTTTCGTATCAACAGATTATTGTATCGTGGAAATATTGGACTGGAAGGGTATTGGAAGAGAATGGGCAATCAGGTCGAATTGATCGATCATGCGCAGCTAATACTCAACCCATTTATCGAAACACAGCTGCGCCAAGGAAAGGGGCGCGCCTATGGACTGGAATTATCCGTCAATCAGCGTATCGGTGAGTTTTCGGGCAGTATTTTCTATAGTTGGTCCAGATCTTTTCGGAAGATCAACGGCATCAATAAAGGAAAAGAGTATGCCGCCAATTTCGATATTCCACATGTGCTTAAGAGCAACTTGTCCTACGATTTGGGGAGGTCGGTGCATCTCAGTGCTTTTTATACGATTCATACAGGGAGACCTTTAACCTATCCAATAGGATTTATGGAATATGAGGGGATATATGTTCCAGTGTATTCAAGCCGTAATTCCCATCGCATGCCTACGTTTAGTCGTTTTGATCTAAATTGCTCGGTAGATTTGGAAACGATAAGGCAGCGAGAGCGAGGGAGAAGACACACCTTGAATTTTGGATTATATAATATATTTGATCAGCGCAATCCACTTTATTATAGTTTCTCCGAAGATAGCAATGGGAATTTGGCAATTCAGAAAACATCCTTTTCCGGGCGGGTTCCCTCAATTAGTTACACCATGAGATTTTGATTGATATGAGATTCTTATTGATTATAGTTGCTTGTTTTTTAGTGGTTTCCTGTCAGAAGTCAGCTGTAGACGAGGGGCAATCGTACGATATGATTGTTGAAGGCGGGATTAATACCATGTACAAAGAGCAGTATATCCAATTAAAGAAATTGGATGGGCTAAAGTCTAATTCAGGGACTATTGGGATTAGCGGAGCCACCGTCCGGGTAACCAATGGTCCCAATACGATTGAATTCAATGATTTGGGTGAAGGGCTTTACTATGGGGAGCTGTTCAACCTCAAGGACACCGTAGGAAATGTATTTCAGCTTACGATTACTTTGAATGGGAAATCATATGAAGCACAGGATCAATTGATACCCGTGATACCGATTGAAAATGCCTTTCTGCCGGTAGAAAAAAATAACTTGAATGGCAAATGGGGGGTAAAAGTCAGTAAACATCTGTTCGGGATGCGAACTTCTAATAAATGGCTTATTATGCCGCAGAAGGATTTTTCCGAAGACGATATCTCTTCTTTTCGATCTCCTTTTAGTTATAGTTATCGTTTGGGCGCGCCCAACGTACTGAACAACTTACTTGGGAAGACCTACAACTATGAAGTATCGTTGAAGGATAGTTTAATCGTCTCTAAGTTTTCTGAATCGCCACGTTACTCCCGTTTTATTTATAATCTATTTCAGGAGACGGAATGGAAAGGTTTATTGTCTGCAGTACCTGCTAATGTCGAGGGTAATATTTCGAATAATGCCCTTGGTTTTTTTTATGTGATGGACGGTGTGCGTAAATCTATTCCAATAAAGGACATTAGAACCGGTAAATAGTGTCAGAGGAAAGGATTTCACGGCGTATTTATTAATGAATCATCCCAGGTGGTCACAGGCATTGTTATTATTCAAAGCAAATATTTACACATATTATATACACATGAACACTGCACATTATAAAGCAGATAGATTATTGCTATTGCTATTTTTTTGGCTAAGTCTTGCCCTAAAACCAGTACACGCAGAAGTACTACCAAGTTACGTTATTCCACTTAAAGATGCCAATAACAAACAAAAAACAATGCTTGTATTTATTACGGGTGATGGCGGTTATAATGATTTTAGTAAAAGCCTGTTAGCTTACTTTTCGCTCGATGGATATCCTCGTTTGGTCATCGATGCAAAAAAATATTTCTGGAAAAAGAAAACACCACAAGAAGCGGGCAGGGAATTCGAACGATATATTGACCATTTCAGAAAAGAATGGGATTGTGACCAGATTTATTTGATAGGACATTCATTTTCTGCGGGAGTGTTGCCCTTTGTCCTGAATAATTTTTCGGATCCATTGAAAAAAGCTATCCGGCATGTTACCTATTTATCACCCGATCAGTACGCGAGCTTTGAGGTGACCGTATCGACAATGCTCAACTGGAAACAGAAAGCCAATGGCTATGAGGTACTTGCTGAAGTGTTGAAGCTAAAGCAAATCCCTTCGACTTATGTTTTTTGTAAAGAGGGCGAAGAAGATCTCGTGAAAATGTTTCGTAATGCGGGATTAAAGGTCGATGTATTGGCTGGACCGCATAATTATAATCGTGATTTTAAGACGATTTATAATACTGTGCGATTAAGATAGCAATCGCACTAGGACTTTTTTATAAAAACCTTGTCATCCTACTGAATTTAGATGCAAGGTTTTTTTATGCAATATCGTTTCTTATTGGTTTTACTGTTCTTTACTTCTCGACTATTTGGACAAGGAGCTTCATTAACAGGAATTGTCCTCGATACCTCATCAGCAAAACCCATTCAAGGTGTTACTGTAACGCTTTCCCACACGGCCAGATCTGTAGCAACAAATAAAGAGGGGCATTTTCAACTATCATCCGTGCCTGACAACTGGGAATTATTATTTAGTGCCGTTGGCTATAAAAAGCAGTTGTTCCCGATGAGTGTCGCACAGGGCAAGAAGGTTCTTATTATCCGTTTGGAAGATGAACAACAGAGCCTCGATGAAGTTGTCGTGAATGCGCCTAAAAAGAGGAAATACACGAATAAACATAATCCAACAGTCGATTTAATCCGTAAAGTAATTGAAAAAAGAGACGAAAATAATGCCCTAAATGGGGCAGCGGGTAGCTATCAGGAATATGAGAAGCTATCGATGTCCCTGTCTATCCAAAATCAAAAGGTGGATAAATCCCGCTTACTCAAACGTTTCGGATTCTTGAAACAGGGGATGGATACGCTAAAGTATCCGGGGAGATCGCTGGTACCCATATTCATGGATGAAAAAATCGGTCAGCGAAAATTGGATGCCGCTAAAGGTAATAACTTTGTTTTATTGGGGGAGAATCAGTCGCGCGTAGATCAGTACCTGGATGAAGACGGTATTGATGAGTATCTGGATAAAATCTATGGCGAAACAAATATCTATGATACGGATGTCTCTATTGGGAATAGACGGTTTTTGAGCCCCATAGCGACGTTGGCACCTTCGTTTTATAAATATTACCTGGTTGACACTTTGAAGGATAGTAAACCTTGGCATGCCAAAATACGCGTAGAGCCACGCAATAGGGAGGATGCACTTTTTTCAGGCTTCATCTATATCCGCCTAGATGGGAGTTATGCCTTAGATCAAGCGGAGCTGACCATCAACGAAGCGACCAATATCAATTGGGTGAAGGGGTTAAATATTGTTTTGAATTATTCGGAAAATCAAGCACATCGTTTTTTTCTGAGTAGGGGAGTCCTGACGATAGACATGGGAATCTTTAAGGATGGTATGGGTTTGTTTGGGGAGAAAGTGACCAGCAGGTCACCTTCCAGTGAAACACAGCTCGCTGTTAATGGTAAAGCATTGACACGAACAGGACCACAGAATCCGAATGGAATTGACTGGAATCTTGCGAGACCTGAGAAACTGAGTAAGCTGGAGGCGCAGGCCTTTACGAATATCGATAGTTTAAAACAATCAAAATCTTTCAAAAATCTGATGGCATTGGGCTCCTTTATCATGTCGGGGTATTATGGCCGCGGTGTTATCGAAATAGGGCCAGTACCTTCATTCTATAGTTTTAACCCTGTCGAAGGAAGCCGATTTAAATTTGGGGGCAACACGACGGATATTTTTAGCAAGACATTGGTCCTGGATGGTTATGGTGCCTATGGTACGAAAGATAGGCAATGGAAATATAATATGGGGGCTACTTACTCCCTTAACGGTGAATCGGTATACAAATTTCCGGTAAAGTTAGTCTCCGCTAAGGTTAGTAAAGAGGTGCAGGTGCCGGGCCAGGATCTCAATTTTATTGACAATGACAATTTTTTGCTTTCATTCAGAAGAGGGGAAAATGACAAAATGTTTTATCTACAGCGGAGGCAGATCGAATATTGGCAGGAGTTTGAAAACCATTTATCCTTTAAAGTGGGGTTCTTCAATCAAATCCTTAGTCCGGGTGGTATCTTAACATTTGACCGTCGCGCTTTTAGAAGAAGTAACGGCAATGAGCTGTGGACTTCTGCTTTCACCGGAGAGATTCGCTGGGCTCCACATGAGAAATTATACCAGGGAAAACGTTATCGACGTATCATCAATACGGGCCAACCAATTTTTACCTTAGCCGCACAGGTTGGTGTGAAAGGTTTATTGGGTGGAGATTATAACTACCAACGTTTCATATTAAATGCCAATAAGCGATTTTTTGCGTCCCAATTTGGTTTTGCCGATATCGTATTTGAATCGGGTATCCAATTTGGAAAGGTTCCTTATCCGCTGATGATTATTCATCGGGCAAATCAAACGTATTCGTATCAGCTCAACTCCTACAATTTGATGAATTCGATGGAATTTATGAGCGATAAATATACATCACTATTGCTTCAATATTCATTTAATGGTTTTTTTCTGAATAAAGTTCCGCTTTTAAAAAAACTGGATCTCCGGGAGATTGCCTCTGTAAAGATGTTGTATGGCGCTGTTGATGCCTCCAACAGATACACAAAAAATTTTGATGAATTGCCCAAGGATCCGCGCGAACCGCAGCTGTTCTCGCTTAATAATGGGGCCTATATAGAAGGTAGTGTTGGGCTGAGTAATATCTTTAAAATTTTACGGGTCGATCTGGTTCGCCGTTTTACGTACCTGGATAATTCGGGGGTATCTCCATGGGGTGTGCGGGCAAAGATCGGTATTGATTTTTGATGTTTGAAAAAAGACAAATTGGATTGGGACTATTTTGAGGAAATGATGTCATTAGTAAAAGTGGTTTAGAAAAACGAAATAATTGGGTTTGTCAATTCGAGAGGTAATTATGCTGATGAAAAACAAGATGTTGATCTGGAAATCCTTGTTGGGCCTATTGGTCATTTTGGGTGCTGTATATTTTTTTGCAAATCAAAGACAGGAGCTGGCATCGTCGGTAGGGCTTATCCAGTCAAGTTCGTTATTTTGGGTGGCAATCGGGATCGTGGTTTCTTTGGCTTATATCGCCATGCAAGGTCTGGTCTATGTCTATAGTTTTAAGTCTTTGCAACAAAAACTATCACTGGGTGGGGCTACCCGCCTATTTCTAAAAAGAAACTTTATCAGTGTCTTTCTTCCGGTAGGTGGATTTACCTCCCTGGCTTTCTTTAAGAAAGAGGTCAATCAGGAGGGAATTGATGATGCAAACGCCAACCTTTCTTCTGTTATCTACGCCGTCATTAGTTTGGTGTCCTTATTTATCCTCTGTCTTTTTGTTTTTCTGTTTGTTGGAATCGCAGGTCTTGATATGCAGATCATCGGGATTATGCTTGTTTTTAGCGTCCTACTGCTGGGATTTGGCTGGTACTGCAGATCATTTTACCGTGGTGGCCGAGCATACAATTTTACAGTACGTCATTTCCCTTCCGTTGCAGGTACCTGGGATGAACTCCATAAAAAAGGCGTAGATTTTTGGGCTGTATTGCAAAGTCTCCTTTGGGCAACAGCCATTGAGCTTGTCGGGATTTTACATATCTATATCGCTATGCTTGCTTTAGGCTTTGAAACATCGTTATTGGCTTGTACGGTAACCTATGCAGTCGGAACGTTGGTCTATTGTTTTTCACCGTTGATGAAGGGGGTTGGACTTATCGAGGTGTCGATGGTTGTCATTCTGTGTAAGTTTGGCTACAGCGAAGAACAGGCGATTTCGATATCCTTGTTATATCGTTTATTTGAGTTTTGGGGTCCATTGGCATTGGGTGGAATTAGTTTCTTTGTGAATAAGAACAACATCTTTGTTCGGATACTTCCATCTGTTTTTATTTTTGTGATGGGCCTTATTAATATCATCTCGGTCTTGACGCCGGCTATCCATAGCCGTATAACGGCATTAAAGCAATTTATATCTTATGATGCATTAAATTTTTCAAATGCAGCGGTACTTTTCTTCGGTATATTGTTGGTGATGTGTTCGGGCTTTTTGTTGAAGGGACTACGTATGGCTTGGTATGTTGCGGTTGCGTTATGTTCACTTTCTATTGTTGCCAATCTTTCCAAAGGGTTGGATTTTGAAGAAGCCTGGTTTGCTTTTTTGGTGTTGCTGATGTTACTCTATTCATCGAAACATTACTTTGTGCAAAGTAACAGAAGGCTAAGCTCTTTAAATCTCAGCTTGGTTTTGTGGCTTATTGGGGTTGTGCTTCTGTATGGGATTACGGGCTTTTATTTCTTGAATGCGAAGCATTTTAATACGGACTTCACCATTGTAAATGCAGTGAGCAATACATTACACGGTTTTGTACTGCTCAATGGTGATGTCGCAGAGCCGCAGACTGCCATTGGACAATACTTTTTATATTCTATCAATTTTTTTAGTGTGATCAGTCTTTCCGCATTATTCTACTGGATGGTCAACCCATGTCAGTTAGCGGAGGAAGAGGTGGATGGACAGATGGAAATCGCGCAGCGCATTTTGGAGCGTTATGGTAAATCACCTGTCGATTACTTTAAGACCTATGGCGATAAAGATCTTTTCTTTAACAAGGAGCTGACAGGCTTTATTGCGTATAAAAAATGTTATGGTTTTGCGATGGTGCTCGAAGGTCCCGTTTGTGAAGATACTGAAGATGCCATGAAAGAACTGATAAATGCATTTGAACACTATTGTCGCAAATCGAGTTTAAAAACAGCTTATTACCGCGTTGACGGTAGACATTTGGGGGTTTTTAAGCAGTTGGGCAAAAAATCTTTTCTGATTGGAGAAGAGGCCATTGTCAATGTCGATAATTTTTCGCTGGAAGGAAAGAAACGCAAATCACTCCGGAATGCGGTGAATAGCATTGAAAAGAAAGGTTTTGTTTCGAATTTATATCGGGCGCCGTTATCCAATGGTTTGCTTCAGAAATTACAGGTTGTATCGGACCATTGGTTGAGAGACATGAAGCGTTCAGAACGTGTTTTTTCTCAGGGCATGTTTGACGTTGGTAAGATTAAAAATAGCCATGTAATTACTTTGGAGGATAACGAAGGGCGCATTTTGGCCTTTTTGAATATCATTCCTAATTATGCTCCGGACGAGGCGACGTATGATCTTATCCGGAAATTGCAAGATGCACCAGGCGGAAATATGGATGTATTGATTATCCGTTTTTTAGAATATTGCAAAGAGGAAGGTTATTCTTTTCTCAATATGGGACTGGCTCCTTTTTCAGGATTTGACAAGAAGAAAGGGCTCGTTGAACGTTTGATCAGTTTTTTATATGAAAATAATCCTTACTTCCGTCAGCCAAAGGGCTTAAAAGAATTTAAGGAAAAATTTGATCCCTGCTGGGTCGAGAAATTTGTGGTGTATTCACATGATTTGGATTTGATTTCAGTGCCTTTGGTGATTGATAAGGCAATGAAATCAAATGCGGGTAAGTGATCAGCAGATATTAGCTGGAAATAAGTTTGTTCTTTGAATAGAATTTTAATCAATTATTTGCACAAGATCGGCACAATTGCCACTGAGCATATGAAAGGTGAAGCCGCCGTCAAGTCTTATCTCTGCACAAGATGAGGTGCGTAAGTAGGCTGCTTTTCGGGTCAGGTATTCCACCAGATCAGTCAACGTGGGATTGTGCCCAAAGAGCAGGACATGATTGACATGATCGGGGATGGCATTGATGATGGACAGCATATGCTTGTACGTACATTCATAAATTGTTTCTTCAATTTGAATATCAAAAGAAGAGGAGCCCATGACGTCTAGAAAAATACGCGTTGTTTGGAGTGCGCGATTGGCTGGCGAACTGATCACCATACTGTTTTCATCTAGGGTCAATTTTGCGGATAACTTAGCCGCAACTTGTTTGGCCTGTTGTATACCGTCGGATGTAAGCGCACGATCAAAGTCGTTTATGCCCGGAATAGTTTCGGCTTTTGCATGTCGGATGATATAAAGTTTTTTACTGTTGTCCATGATTAAAATTTTTGATTCTTAATACCAATATAGATAATAACGCTTGTTGTTCCGGTTCATTGTGTTTGCGCAATGAGCAGGCTTGCGTATGAATACAAATAATAATACAGTAAGTTTTGAAAAGTATATTACATTATGAATAGTTTTTTTACCTCAAGTGATACGTTTAATATCGTGTCAAAGCTAAAGCATTGTGGTTTTTTTAGTGCCTATAACGGCAAAATGAAAGTCTTGATAACGAATTTTTTAGATTGATTTTGGGTCTTTGTTGTCTTGGTGATTTAAAAAACAAAATCGTTGTTTTACTTTGATAAAATTATGCTAATTTCGCAGCGAAAAACAATAATTTGTTTTATCCAGCTATTTGCCGTCAGCTTATTTTATTTATTGAAAAACATCATTAGCCAAGTCGCATTTTTTTGTTTCTACCGTTTGATATTTACTTATGATTCGTAATTTTTTGATACTTCTATATGGAAGTATTATTCTCGTGGCTTGCCACCGTCCAGAGGACTTTTTTGCGCAGGATGTTGAAGCTCCTATTTGGACTGTTGAACCCATTGATTCAGTTACTTTTGATAGTGATGAAGGTTTGGTCAATATACATACTGTTGCTGACGCTAATTTTAAAGGCCTAAAAAATGCCAATGATTTTATAGATATCTCGGGTGCAAATGCCAGCTATTGTCATCCGGATGTTCTCTATTTTCCAAATAAGCTGAATGGATACAAGTATTGGATGGTTTTCACGCCTTATTTTGGCGCAGTTGGAACGAATCAAAACTCAAAGAAATTTGAAAATCCAAGTGTTGTTGTATCCAATGATGGTCTTGATTGGGTAAATCCTCCGGGATTGAGCAATCCAATTATCAATGCTCCCTTTCCGACAGAAAGTTTCGGTGAAAACAAGGTTGATCCGATTCAGGGTTTCTGGTCAGATGTGGATTGGATCTACTTAAATAATCAGTTTTATCTTTACTATAGGGGTAGTTTTATCACTGCGCAGGCTTTGAAAGGCAAATGTGTGTTAAGTAATACCAATTTTGATCGATTGAAACAAAATGCACATCGCACCATTGTACAACAAACCTCTACAGATGGTATAAAGTGGTCGAATTTGAATGTCGCCTTTACCAGCAACCCTCCGTTTACGCCCAAAGATGATCATCTATTGTCCCCTTCGTTTATTCATGACGGGAAGGAGTTTTTGAGTTATGAAATTGAGCTGAATTTTAATTCGAAAAATTTTAAAGGTAAAGACCCTTCTTATGTTGTTCGTAGAACATCTACCGATGGCATTAATTTTACAGGGTTTAAAGAAAGCAAAATCATAAATTTTCTAAATAGACCCTGGTTAAAGGAGGGACGAGTGAATTCACCATGGCATATTCAGGCCACATTTGCCGATGGTTATTATTTTCTCTGTGTTGCTGTGGGTGATGTGAAACGATATACCGCGGAACTATTGTACGTTGGGTATTCCAAAGATGGATTAAATTTCAAAGTATTACCGAAGCCGCTGTTGAAAAATAATGCCTATAGAAGTTCAATTTTTCCAATGGGCAGCAACGAATCTTTAATTAAAATGGGAGCAATGATCGGTAATAAATCTGGTGAGTTCAGATACCGGGAATTTACATTGAATAAAGACAGGATCGAGAAATCATTAAAATGATTTCAGCATTTAATATATCATTTCTGTTACTATTTTTGTATATTAAAGATTAATGATGGTAAAAAATGGTTGTATGGATTGTCCTCGTCCGGTTGCTGTTTCGGTAGTTATACCGGTATACAATGTCGAAAAATATTTAGACGAGACGATCCAAAGTGTGCTTGATCAGGAATTACAAGATTTCGAAATCATACTCGTTAATGATGGTAGCAGTGATTCTTCGGCTGAAATCTGTCGGAAGTATGCATCATTGGATGCTCGCATTTATTTTTTTGACCAGGAAAATTCGGGCGTTTCTGTCGCTCGAAATAACGGCCTCATTCATGCGAGCGGAGAATATGTCTATTTTTTAGATTCTGATGATACTATTGAACGCACCTTTTTGTCAGCTTCTTTAGCGATTGCTAAACAGCAAAATTTTGATTTGCTGATTTTGGGGGAGCCTTATTGTTCCCGGGCGCCACGTTTGACTGCTGTACCGACATGCGGTTTGCTGACCAAAAAGACCTTATTGGACACTTATCCCAATATCCGTTTTCCTGAAGGAATTCAGCCCTGCGAGGATGGCTTGTTTTCACATCGTCTCTTTTTGATGACCGATAAGATCGGATTCAATCCGGGCGCAGTATATTTTTATAGACAGCACGAGAATCAAAATCATACGCAAATTAATCGGCAGACGGATCGCTTATTGAAACAGATCCCAATATGGTTAGAACTATTGAAGGAGTTTTATAAGGAACATGATCTTTTTGCTTCAAAAGCCTTAAAACTAGCGCTATTTATCGAACATGAACCTTTTGAGTTTCGCTATTTAAAAATGGCATTTAATGATCTTGAGAAGGAAGAGCTGTTTAAGTTATTGCAAAATTTTATGCAAGAATATGTAAGCCCACATCTTACCAAAGCTGATAAAGAAATATTAACGGTGCCTTTTAGCTATTTTGTAGAAGCTCGAGATCATAGGGATTTTGATACGTTTTACGTAGATTATTGTAAAAGGAGAGCTGAAAAATTGAAGCGAGGCTTATTTTGGGTGAGGTTTATTCCAATTGCTGGCCTAAGAAGAAAAGTCCGTCAAAGGATCAGAAATAAGTATCTCGACGTATGAAGATTTTACTAATACAACATTTGTATTTTTTAAATGGAATAGGAGGCACGGAAAAGATATGTTCTACGTTAGCGAACATACTGAGTACAAATGGATATGTAGTGGAGATTGCAACCAATGAAAACATAAAAGGCTCCCCAGTTTTTCCGCTGCATAAGTCGGTGAAAGTGACGAATATCTTTGACGCTAATTTGGAGCAAAAGCTCGAGCTTCCTATTTATAACTATAAGGGGACGAATCCACTTTTATGGTTGAAATACAAGGCCCGCAAAAAATACAGCAAGTGGTATAACCGCCGATTGAAGCAACGGATGGGGGGGGAAGCTAAATTATTTCAATTTAATTTGCGAAAGCGGGCGATTTTATGGAAAGATTATATCGACGGACTAAAGCCGGATTTGATTATTACCATGTCCATTGGCTCACTTCTGGAGATTACTTATGGAAATACACTGTCAATCCCCATTATAGATTCGGTGAATGGAAGACCTGATTACGATTATACCAATGTTCTAGGCGGGAGAAAAGCATATATGGTTGATTTGTTAACGGCTAGTTTCGATCATCTGAATGGTGTTCAGATCTTATTTGATAGCTATCGGGATTTTCTACCGTCTAATTTTTCGGGACAATGCGACGTTATTGCCAATCCAATCCAGCAGGTAGATTCCCGCGATTTAGTTAGGCATGACCGTATCAAGGAAAGATATAAGATTATTCATGTTGGGCGTTTGGATACAGAATGTAAGCAGCAGCATGTTGCCATTGCAATTTTTGCTGGCCTGGCAAACAAATATCCCAATTGGGATTTGGAGTTTTGGGGGACAGGTCCAGACTTTGATCGATTGAATACACAAATTTGTGATCTTGGATTGGCTGAACGGGTTTTTCTGCGTGGATTCACCGAGGATCCTCTGATAAGGATGCGGGATGCGGATATTTTTATTTTCCCCAGCAAATATGAGGGGTTTGGATTAGCCTTAGCAGAAGCCATGTCAATAGGCCTGCCAAGTATTGGCTTTTCCACTTGTTCCGGGGTAAATGAATTGATCAAACATAATCAGAATGGTTTTTTAGCATTGGACGACCGTGAGATGGCCCTGTACCTCGAACAATTGATCATGGACTCTTCGCTACGTTCGAGATTTGGCGTTCAGGGCAACTTGGCAATGGAGGTGTACAGTTTTGAAAATATGGCTAAAGGGTGGTTAAATTTAGTGGAGACCGTCACAAAGCATTTTCGGGGCGAAGGCGAGATTTAGTTAGTCCGGCAAAGAAAAATTCAAATAGAATGTGGCATTTTCCGAGAATAATTCGTATTATTTATTATAAAAGCAAATGCTGCTTTTTACCTATTCAATAAGAATAAATGCAAACAATAAAGAGAAAGAGAATATTATACTTTATGCCTGAAAATCCTAACAGTTCGAAAGCAGGCAATTTGACTAGGTGTAAGCAATTGTTAACTTATTTTAATACGATAAGTGCAAATTTTGAGATCGATTTTGTATCCTCAATTAATTGGAGAACAGGTGATGAAGCTATTTTTCAATCCGAATTTCCAAATATTAACCTGATTATTTTACCTTTTAAATCTTCCAAAAAAAATAGGATTAGTTATTTCTTTCGTGATAAATTACAAAAAGAGATTAAAAATATCTTCCACTCCAATTTGATTGATCGTGTTTCGCCATCATTTCAAAGAAGATTTGAAAAGATTTTAAGCGATCATAAGTATGATTACGTTATTATTAGTTATGTTGAATTTGGTAGTTTGGTAAAGAGTTTGATAGGATCTTATACAATTTTAGATTCGCATGATTTTCTGACGCTGCAAAATAAGACAAAGGAAAAGGAAAACTTTTCAATGCGTCAATTGGGTAAAATGTTTGGAGCTGAGTTGTCTATGATGACCTCTTTTAATGAGATATGGACATTTTCAATTGAGGAAAAATATATTTTTGAACAGTTTGCAGATAAATTTGTACGATTAATTCCGGTTTCAATGCCATCTCCTGTTATTCAAGAACGCGAAAAGAAGATAGACTTAATTTATGTGGCGAGTGATAATCCACACAATGTATCGAGTATAAAGTGGTTTTTAGAACAAGTATTTCCGCTACTTGCACATGTTGAACTGCATGTGATTGGAAAGATTTGTGCACATATTCCAACCGTGAAAAATGTTATAAAACATGGATTGGTGGATGATCTTGCAGCATATTATGAGCAAGCTAAAGTTGCGATCTGTCCAATGCTTTCAGGGACAGGAATCAAAATAAAGGTTTTGGAAGCATTATCTTTTGGCATTCCGGTTGTAACCAATCAACGTGGTGTCGATGGATTGTTTAATAAATCAGATAATGGATGTCTTATATCGTTAGATGAACAGGCTTTTGCTTCTCATATTATTGAATTGCTCCAGGAGGATGAATTTTATAAGATAAAATCGAATCAGGCCATTGAATATATGAGAAATAATCATACCGTAAAGAAAGAGTATGAAGTCTTGGACGCTGTTTTTAACAATAGATGAATAAATGAAAATCTCTCTAATAATATCTACTTATAACTGGCCGGAGGCGTTGGCATTATGCTTGGAAAGTGTATTGCTTCAGAAGGTTCTTCCTGATGAAATCCTTATCGCTGATGACGGGTCTGGAAAGGAGACAGAGCGAGTTGTGGCAGAATATAAAAGTAAGTTTAATATTCCTTTTATTCATGTATGGCATGAAGATGAGGGGTTTCAGTTGGCGAAAATCAGAAATAAAGCCATTGCTAAAGCCTCATCCGATTATATTGTCCAAATTGATGGTGATTTAATTTTGCATCCCTATTTTATTCGAGATCATCGAAAGTTTGCGCGAAAAGGATCGGTGGTACGCGCCAGCCGTATTTACCTTGATCGGGAATTTTCCGAGAAAAAATTGACGAAGCGTGATACAAAGGTAAATAGATTCGATAAAGGAGTTTCGAACTTATTCAGTGCTTTTCGTTTTCAGTTGTTATGGAAATATTTTGAATTTAATTATAAAAACAAAGGCAACGAGCGTTGGGAGATTCATGGTGCCAATATGGCCTATTGGAGAGAAGATGCCATTCGTGTGAATGGCTATAATGAAGACTTTAAGGGCTGGGGGCCGGAAGATAAAGAATTTGTCGCTAGACTTCTAAATATCAACATCAAAAAACGATTCTTAAAATTCGGCGGCATTGTGTTTCACATCTGGCATGCGATAAATGCAAAAGAGAATTTAGGCAACAACAATTGTTTGTTTGCAAAAACAAAAAAGCTAAATTTGACCTATTGTGATAACGGTATTGATAAATACCTGAAATCATCTGATTAGCACTTACGGTTTTATAGCTATTTTTTGGAAACTTCGATAATTATTACAACGTATAATAGGCCCGATGCATTGGAATTGGTGCTATTGTCTGCATTAAATCAAACAGTTTTGCCGAGTCAAGTTATTGTTGCAGATGACGGTTCTGATGATCGAACAAGACAGCTGGTCCATCGTTATGAGCAGGTTTCTGAAATTCCAATCAGCCATGTTTGGCAGGACGATTGTGGTTTTCGCGTTGCACGTATTAGAAATCAAGCGCTAGCCCAAGTAAAATCACCCTATGTTATACTTGTCGACGGTGATATCCTTATGGCACCAAATTTTATTGAAGACCATCTAAAACTTGCCAAAGTCGGACATTTTATCCAAGGTGGAAGGGTTTTACTGAATCAAGCATTAACAGCCAAATTGTTAACTGAGTCGAATCAACTAAGGTATCCGAATATGTTTCAGGCGGGATTCGAATCTGGTCGGTTTGAAAAGAGAATAAGTAGTTTTCGTAATCTTCTTTTAGCACGATGGACTGCGAAAAACCTAGCACATAAAAGAAGCAAAGTACGCTCTTGTAATATGTCCTTCTACATGCGCGATGTTCGTGCAGTGAATGGTTTTAATAATCTTTTTGAAGGCTGGGGCCGGGAAGACAGTGAATTTGTTGAACGTTTATTCAATTATGGACTCAAAGGGCAACTAATCAAGTTTGCTGCAATTGGGTATCACTTATATCATAAGGAGGCGTCTAGAAAAGCACTACCACAAAACGATCATTTATTAGAAAAGACAAAATTAGAAAAGCTGACATCCTGTGCTGACGGACTTTCTAGTTTCCTATAGTTATTCATTATCATGGGAATTCCAAAAAATATATTTCAAACATTTAAGGATAATAAGATTCCTTGGCTTACGAAGCTCTATATTCGCTCATTTTTAAAAAAGAATAAGGATTATTCGTATGAGTTCTATGATGATCAACGGGTGAGTGACTTCTTTGCTGAACATTTTGATGAGCGCATTAACAAAGCTTATCATCGTCTTCAGATAGGGGCCGCCAAAGCAGATTTTTTTCGCTATGCTGTTTTATATATATATGGTGGTATTTATATAGATTTAGATAGTGATTTGTTAGTCTCCATCGATAAATATCTAAATAGCGATGACGTTGCGGTAATAACGCATGAGAACAATAGGAGCCTGTATGCACAATGGGCACTTATCTTTGATAAAGGACATCCTTTTTTAAAAAGAACGATGGAGCTGATTGTGGATAATATTGAACAGAATCGATTTCCACATGATGTACATGCGATGACAGGCCCAACAGTTTATACATTAGCGATTAATGAAGTTCTGAAAGAAAATCCGAATGTAGCGTATCGCTGCATTGAAGATGATTATAAAGGATTACTGAAATTTAAGTATAAATTAGGTAAACTCATGATTTATAAAGACAAATCTAACCATTGGAAGAAACTACAACTGCGTATTCCTGTTGTAAAACCTGATACAGACTTTTAGGCTTATTTATTTTAAGGGAGAGTTATTTTTACTTATTTTTGAGGAAAAAGCATTGCACATCGATGAATTTCAAAAGAATCTTTTTGCGAAATAAAAATAATAAGATTTACTATTATATTAAAGCAATTCTTAGGGAGCTAGTTCCTGATAGTCTTTTTCAAGCCCAACTGACAAAGCGTTTAGATAGCACTTATTATCGCAAAAATGCCACATATATTGATGATAGGGTAAATTATTACAATAAGTTGGAACGGCTTGAGATTTTAGATCAGGACGCCATTGAAATAGGCAAATATCGCGTACCAGAACGCATACGCGTTTATTATTTCGACAGTAAGGAATATTTAAGGTATTTTAACCCCAAATTGCGGTTCAGTATTTTGCCCGGTGATATCATTCATATTCCCTCACATCCGACTTTACTCAAGAGCCGACCTATTCATGGTAATAATAGCAATGCAATAGTCTTAAATTTGGATAAAGCAAGACATTTTAATTTTCTTCAGGACGACGTGTCTTTTGATAAAAAAATAGATATGTTGGTCGGAAGGAGCGGTTTTGGACAGATTCATCGAAGTCGATTCTACCAATTGTATTATGATCATCCATTGTGCAATATCAAAAAGGCTAATCGATCTTCCGATAAGGATTATTTATCCATCGCAGGGCACCTTGATTATAAATTTATTTTGGCGCTTGAGGGAAACGATGTTGCGACAAATTTGAAGTGGATTATGTCCTCTAATTCTATTGCGGTCATGCCTATGCCGAAATATGAGACTTGGTTTATGGAAGGACGCCTAATTCCAGATGTTCATTTTATTTGTATTAAAGATGATTATTCTGATTTGGAGGAAAAATTACGGTATTTTATGGCAGATGATCATGCGGCTAGGAGGATCGTAAAAAATGCACACGAATATATTGCTCAGTTTAAAAATAAAAAAATAGAGGATATAATCGCATTAAAAGTCTTGGATAAATATTTTACGCATACCGTTCAGCCTAAATTACAATAAGGACTGATAACAGTTTATGAGTTCTGATGCAATTTTTTCATCATTAAATTTTTGCACATAGTGACGTCCTTGTGAAATCATCCTTGCACTGGTTTGGGAGTCGCCGAGAATACGTTTGATCGCTAGATTTATTTCGTCTACATTTGAAGGGTCGACATAACAAGACGATGGTCCACCAGCTTCTGGAAATACGCCCGAATTGGTTGTAATGACAGGAGTACCAGCATATAAGGCTTCGATGATAGGGATACCAAAGCCTTCAAAGATAGAAGGGTATATAAAAATTGATGCCATCGAATAAATAGTCGATAGTTCTTCAATAGTAAACCCTTGTTTTATAATGACTTTTCTTTCCAATTTGTTGGCTATAATATATCTGTTAATCTCCTCAAGATAGGGCGTTTTCTTACCAATTATTAATAATGGGATATCGATATCCTGAATAGCTTTTACAATTTGTAAAACATTTTTTCGTTTTTCAATTGAACCCACATTTAACAGAAAGTCTTTGGGTAAATTATATTTTAACCTTAATTTGTCCTGCTCGTCGTCACTTTTTGGAACCTTGAAAGCCGGATGGCAACCCTGATAGATAACCTCGATCTTATGTTCGGGAATTGCATAGTAATCGATGATATCTGATTTAGTCTGTTCACTAATTGCAATAATTTTATCCGCGTGATTAACCGCTAATTGGAATTTCTTGTTGTATATCCAACGATCGATGGGTTTATAGAGTTCGGGATAGCGTAAGAAGATTAAATCATGTATCGTGACAACAGATTTAATTCCACGGGCTTTTAAGCCCCTTGGTATTTCTCCTGTAAGCCCGTGAAAGAGTTCTACACCGTCATTAAGCAGGTCAGATGCTATTCCAAAGCTTCGCCAAAGTGCGGGAAAAGCGCGGTTAAATGTGCTTTTGGGGAGACGAATTTTTTCTTCGATAAGCGCCTTCTTCGAAAGATCATTATCGTCCAATCTTGGTGTATACTTCAAATAAGTATTGTCCGGATAATATTGTTCCAGTATACGGACAAGGTCCCGACTATAATTGCCTAAGCCTGTTCGATTGAGAAAATATCGTTTAGCGTCAAATCCAATTGTTATCATGCTTGACCCGGTTTAGCTTTCTTTAAAAATGTGTTCAAATTTACTTAATACCAAATCCCAATTATAATATTTAGAAACATATTCTTTAGCTTTTGCCGCAATGATGTTCTTATCGGTATTTGGATCTTGCAAATATGTGATAATGGAACTTAGGGAGTTGAAGGAATCATAACAGAATACAGCTCCACTTTTGCGTTCATGTTCGACCATGACATCACACTTTTTGTTACCAATGACTGGTTTCCCTAAATGGAGCGCTTCTAATGTCAATAGTGATAAACTCTCAGCGAGTGAGGGATTAATAATGGCAAAGCTTTGTAGCATTAGCGCTTTTTTTTCTTCCTCGCTTACAAAACCAGTATAGATGATATCAGGATCTTGCTGAACATCCATGGTATTTTCTCCTGTAAGTACAAGCTGCAAGTCGATCTGTTTTTCCGATTTTAATTTCAGAAAATAGGCCATAAAATTGTTGATTTTCACTGGTGTAATGCGACCACAATAAAGTAAGTATGGTGATTTGATCTGATATTTGGCACTGATGGTTGTCGCAGCTGCTAAGTCATCTATTTGATTGACGCCTATGCCAACAATTGTATTTTTTGCCAGCGAATTTCTGAAAATTTCTAAACACATTTCTTTTTCACTTTCTGTATTAAAGGCAATATGATTGACTTTTGAAAATAAAAGTGTGTTGATACTTCTAAATAACATGCTCTCCATATGTGCAGTGGGAATCAGAATAGACTTCTCTGGTACAAGGAGTGATCCCAATATGGTTAGTGGGTTTTCGTAAGTAAAGAAAATGAATTTGTCGAAATCGTGTTGGAATTCCCTAATATAGTTAAGTAATGAAGACGAATAAAATGGATGTCCTTCCAAATAGGTTGATTCATCATCAACTTTGAATTTCCAAACAGGAAATAAGGAGAAAATAGGCCTTGCTAATCCCCAGCGATAGATCAATCGGCGTATCTTCCGGGCGATTTTACTTTTCTTTTCGGAACGCAAATTTTTATCGGTCACGAACCTCGTCACAGGTATTCCCTGTATAATTTCTAGGCCCGGAGTGAAATCTTCCGCTGGTTTATTTAAAAACTTAATAGTGGTGGTTAATACTGTCACGTCATGCTTTGCTGATAATCGTTCAGCTAGCATTCTACAATGGAATTCGGCTCCACCGGTGATATCCAATCCGTATCGAATGGTTATTAACCCTATCTTCATCCTATTGCTCTTATTTTTTCAATCACCATTTCCGGTGTAATTAAATCAATTGCTTCTATCCCATCACAATCACAGGGCTTGTTGCCGTACACTGAACTCGGTCTATTGGGGTGTTCAACTTGGATGCAATCTGTTAGCTGCTGCCCGTAACCGGTGAATCCAGCATAAGGATGCGTTGCTCCCCACAAAGAAAGACACCTTACACCCATCAACGATGCCATATGAAGTCCCGAAGAGTCCATACTGATCATGAGATCTAGATTTGAAATCAAATCCAGTTCTTCCCGCAGCGAAAGCTTGCCTATGGTATTATAGGTGTTGGGAAATCGCTCCGTCCAGTTTTGCGCAATCTGGAATTCCTGTTCACCACCACCAAACAACAAAACATCATAGCCATTGTGTGTCAATATCTCTATCACATTTTCCATCTTGGTTTGCGGAAAAATCTTATAACGATGTTGCGCAAATGGGGCAATGCCAATTTTCTTTCGATCGAAATTCGCGAACATACTAAATGCAGCTTTGGGTACATCCTGCAAATTAAGAACCAATTTATTGCTGAGTTCAAATTTGAAACCTAATGCGCGAAATACATCTGCATAGCGCTCGACCGTTAGCTTTAAAGGAACCTTAATTTTGTTGTTTTCGCGGGTTAAGGCTTTTTTTTCAGCCCTGCCTTTGTCAAGTTGTTTTATTTTTACACCCGATAAGGAAAATAAAAGATCGACTACGCGGGAGCGTAAATTGAAATGTAAGTCCGCTACAGCATCTGCGCCGTATTGAGCCAGTTCTTTTTTTAGCTTGACTAATCCAAAAAAACCTTTATGAATTGTTTTGGGCTCAATCGCGTGAAACCGTACACCTTTTATTCCATCAAAAAATGGGGCAAAGAATTGCCGGCTGACCATAATGATTTCTACATCAGGGTATTGGTTGCTGAATTCTTTCAATACTGAAGCGACCATGGCAACATCGCCCATAGCTGAAAATCGGGTTACTATGATCCGTTGCGGTAAGGACATGTTTTATTTTCCTGATGAATATAGGACAGGGTTCAATGCCGGATCGTTATACATTTTCATCTGTTTATAGACTTTCATGTATTTATCACCTGATGCGATGGCGCTCATCAATTCATCAATACTTTGGGATAAATCTTTTCGTTGTTCCAATAAAACGTTTAGTTTTTCCTGGCAGGAAATGATGTGTGCTTCGGAAGCATCTGTGCGTAATGTTTCCTGTTCCATGTGGTAGATTTTTAATGCCAGAATGGAAAGTCTATCAATAGCCCATGCCGGACTTTCAGTATTGATTGTCGCTGTAGAACTCGCCTGTATATCTTGAAATTTTTGCAGAAAATAACTATCAATGTACTCGACGGTATCTGTGCGGTACTGATTGGATTCATCGATACGTCTTTTCCAATATAAGCCTTCTTGAGGTTCAATAGCGGGATTACGCACAACATCTTCCATATGCCATTGGACGGTATCAATCCAGCATTTTAAATAGAGGAGATGTTCCAGAGATTGTTTGTCATACGGATTTTGGATTGGATGATCAATCTGATCGTATACGTGGTAATCCTGGATAGCACGCTGAAAAATTGGATTTGCTATTGCACTAATCATGTTACAAATATAAAATATATTATGGAGTTATTCTTACTATTCAACGCAGACATTAAGGGAATGAATTGGACGATAAACTTATTAAAATGAAAGAAGTTTCCTGTTTTCTAGAATGCCGAAAGTAATAAATCGGGAAAGATACCTAAGATCAACACGGCCACGGTACATAAGATTCCAATACACAAGAGTAGCACATTGAATTTAACCGCTGGAGATCCCGTATTTTCCCTTAGAAACGCATTCAGTGGTATCTTAAAATAATAAAATAGGGAGATGACAGATGTCAATGCACCCACTAGGAGTAATGCCAGCAAACTAAAGGATTGGAAGTTTTGGTATTGCTCGAATACTTTGGAAAAGACCAAAAGTTTCCCAACAAAACCCGCAGTAGGAGGTAGGCCGACCAAAGCGATTAAAACAATCGAAAAGGAAGTAAACAATAAGGGAAATTGCTTTCCTAAGCCACGATAAGATTCAATCGTGGTATTTCCTAAACTAGCTTCCAAGGCATCAATAAAGATAAATACAGCAATATTCATCAGCGCGTATATGGAAAGGTAAAATAAGAGCACATTTGATTCCTTATTTTGATAAACCAATACAGCCATAAGGAGTATACCCGTATGCCCAATGGAAGAGTAGGCCATCATCCTTTTGGCATCCTGTTGACGCAAAGCGGCTAAATTACCAATCAGCATGGTTGCGATGGCGATCGCAATAATCACATAAGTCAGAAAATCGCTGAAATAAAAGGAGACATTGAGCCATGCGGAGAATATCTTGGACAAAAGAACAACGACCGCAATTTTGGGTACAGTAGCAAGATAGGTGGTAATCACTGTTGGGGCACCTTGATAAACATCCGGGCTCCAGACATGAAAGGGAAAAAAACTGAGTTTGAATCCAATACCTGTCAGCAAAAATAATAAAGCAATGCTGATCATGATCTGAGGTGCTTCCATCAAGCCGGCAATGTGGCTTGGTGCATCAAAATTCAGGTTTCCCGTGAAACCGTATAGTAAAGACAAGCCATAGAGCATAACGGCGGCACAAATGGATCCGAACAGGACATATTTTAAAGCAGCTTCCGATTGAACCTTTGTGGAAGAAAAATAGCCAACCATAATATAGGAGCTGATCGAAACAGTCTCCACAGCGATAAAGATCATCAGCCAGTTACTCGTCATCGTCAGCAGGTTCAGGCCAAGGGTTGCGGTCAATAGCACGGCGTATAGGTCGCCTAAGGGACGGTCTTGCTGGCGTTGTTGGATGAAGATACAGATGAGCATTGTCGACAACAGCATAATCAAACGTGCAGCTACAGCAAATGCATCAATATGGATCATATCAAAGAAGCCCGTTACCTCGACCTTACTGAGTCCCTGGCCCACAAGGTAACAACCACTGAGCAATAAGCCAACGAGGGTAATGACAAAAGAGGTATTCTTCCAGTGTCTGTCAATAAAAAGACTAGCGAGGATAGTACCAATAAAAGTGACGATCAATGTCAGTTCGGGCTTAAAATAAGGAACGCTTACGATAATCTGATCGATGAAAGAACTGATATATGGACTGAATGCGAGCATGCTGAATTAGATAAATTGTTGGATAAAACTCACGAGATTCAGAATACTGGCGTTTAGGTTGTTAAATACTAATGCCGGCATAATTCCAAGTAATAGCGCAAGCGCTAGGGTAGGAAATAAGATCACTTGTTCCCGTAAATTGACGTCTGTAAGTGCATTACTCCAGGAGTCTCCGCCTTTTAAGCGAATTTGTCCAAAGAACATGCGTTGCAGTGTCCAAAGTAAATAGGCTGCACTTAATAGGATACCTATGGATCCCGCTAGTGCCATCCAGCGCGGTAATCCAGTTCCTATACTCGCGGCATTGAAGGAACCGATAATGACAAAGGCTTCGCCAATAAAAGCTGAAAAGCCGGGCAGGCCTAGGGACGCAAAAAATGCCACAGCGACATAACCTGTGTATTTGGGCATAATTTGAGCTAGGCCACGGAAACTATAGATATTTCTGTCGTGTACACGGTCATAGACCACGCCGACAAGGAAAAAGAGTGCCGCCGATAAAAAACCATGCGAAATCATCTGAAACATGGCGCCAGAAATACCTTCTGCAGTCAGCGATGCAACACCAAGCAGCACAAAACCCATATGTGAAACCGATGAATAAGCAATCATTCGTTTCAAGTCTTTTTGCGATAGGGCATTCAAAGCACCATAAATAATGGAAACAACACCGATTAACCCAAGCCACCAATTGGATAAGGCTGCCATATCGGGAAAGATGCTGTAACAGATACGGATGATACCGTAACCACCAATTTTGAGGAGAATACCGGCAAGAATAATAGATACTGGTGTTGGCGCTTCAACGTGCGCATCCGGTAGCCAAGTATGTAGCGGAACAATGGGTACTTTAATAGCAAAGGCAAAAAAGAGCACAATGAAACCGACCAGACGAGCGGAAATGCCCAAAATCTCCTGATAACCTTCCCAGCCGAAAATAGAACCCTCAAGATAATTCTGTGGATTCATCATATAGATCATGTTGAAGGTATGTGCTCCAGTAAAGGGGTTGATTACTGAAAAATACAATCCGACGATAATCAACAACATAAATACAGACCCGAATAGGGTATATAAAAAGAATTTTATAGCTGCATATTCGCGTCTTGCGCCACCCCAGATACCGATCAAGAAGTAGAGTGGCAGTAACATGACTTCATAAAACAAATAGAATAGGAAGAAATCCAATGCGCAGAAAATCCCCATAACGGCCATATTAAGTACCATGAGCAAGGCAAAATATCCCTTCGGACTTTTCTGAATATTCCAGGAGGCACCTATAGCCATCAGCATAACGAATGCACTCAGCAATAACAAGGGCATGGAGATCCCGTCAATACCAATAAGATAATCAATCTCTAGTTTTCCTATTGATCCTAAATCTAATCGGATCCAGGAAAGCTGTTCAACAAATTGATAGCCCGCTAGATCTTGGACTCCTGTTTTGCTTGCATCAAATTGTGCATAACATATTCCGGCCAGTACAAATTGTATTGCTGTGAATGCTAAAGCAATATATTTGTAACTCGATTTATAGCGTGTTGGTAAGGCGAGAATGAGCGCCGTAGCCAATAGCGGTAAAAATATCAATAAGGATAGAATAGGCATTTCCTAAAAGAATATAAGATAAATTAAACCAAGTAAAACTAATAAAAAGACGGAATACAATGCTGTCTGTATCTTTCCGTTTTGGACCAGGCGAACTTGATTGCCTGTCCAATAGGCTACAGTAGCAACCGTATTAACAAAACCATCTACAATATATTTATCTATCCACACACTTAGCTGTGAGAGGGATAAGACGATAAACTGAATCAAAGAAACGAAAGCGTCAACGATGTGACGATCAAACCAATAACAGAACTGCGCTAATTTTAATGTGCCATTCACAAAGACTGCTTGGTAAAATTCATTGATATACCCCTGGTTGAAAGCGGCTTTTAATGCCTGGCTAGCTGAGTTCAAAGGGTATTTATTTTGTACATACCATTTCCAGCCGATGATCCAGCCAATAACCGAACCAAGGAGCAGTATTGCAGGGATAATAAGGTGTGCACTATGGCTTGGTGCAAAAGCATATTCATCCAATAAAAGGCCGTCCATCAACCAGGAATCGTGATACGAAAACGGATTGAAAGAAAACAGTGGAAATAAGCAGAATAGTCCCAAAACAAACATGGGGATCAACATGGTCTTTGGGGCTTCATGTAGTGGATGATCCAGTAGTTTGCCCTGAAGCTGTTTCAACAGTCTGAACTCTCCAAAAAAGGCTTTAAAGAGCAGACGACCGATGTAGAAAGCCGTTAAAATACTTACTAGAATTAAAATCGCGGGGATGATAAGGTATAAGTTACCTTTTGAAAGAGCCCATTCAAAGGAAGAGATGACGATACTGTCTTTGGATAGATAACCTGAAGTCAAAGGGAAGCCTGCAAGTGCTAGCGATGCTATACACATCAGCACGAAGGTCTTTGGCATATAGTGACGTAGTCCACCCATATTCCGTAAATCCTGCGGGTTAAAGTCCAATTGACTATGGGCTTTGAGATGGGCCATTTCATGAATGACAGCTCCTGCAGAAAGAAATAATAGACACTTAAAGAAGGCATGTGTAGTCAGATGAAATAAAGCAGCGTCCCAGGTTCCAATACCTATTCCAACCATCATATAACCGAGCTGCGATATGGTCGAAAAAGCAAGAATACGTTTGATGTCGTATTGGCCAAGCGCGAAGTATGCGGCCAAAGCAGCGGTTATTGTACCGATGATGGCAATAAATAATAAGGCAGATTCATTAAATAATGGAAATACAGTAGCCAAAAGGAATACACCTGCAGCAACCATGGTCGCGGCGTGAATCAATGAGGATACGGATGTAGGACCTTCCATGGCGTCAGGAAGCCATACATGTAATGGGAATTGTGCAGATTTAGCCATCGCTGCCAAGAAAAAGGCTAATCCTGCAATGGTAAGCCAAATCTGAGGTAAGCTATTGACTGGAGATGTCCATAATCCTTGGGCGATTGTGGATTGATAAATCAAGCCATTGTCCCCAAAGAGATCGATTAAATTGAGGGTTTTGAACTGTGTAAATAGGATCGCAAGCCCAATTAGAAACCCGAGGTCGCCGATGCGATTGACCAAAAATGCTTTTTTATTGGCTTGTACAGCTGTTTCACGTGTGAACCAGAAGCCGATGAGGAGATACGATGCGAAACCGACTAATTCCCAAAAAACATACATCAATAGGAGGCTATCCATAATGACCAATCCCAACATCGCAAAACAAAATAAGCTAAGATACATCCAATAACGGTGAATACCTGAATCGCCATGCATATAGGCTCTGGAGTATATATGTACGGGTAGGGCAACCGTCGGTACCAAAAAAAGCATCAACGTGCTCAAATTGTTCAGCAGGATACCAACTTTAAATGATGTTTCACCAATAGTGAACCAGCTTACTTGCATTGATACTGCCGGATTATTCCATATAGAGAACCAGGTCAATCCACCAGCGATAAAACTGAGGATAATAGCCGTGAGAGAAACTAGGCCCGACTGATCGCGTTTGCCTGCTATTGCTTGATATAGGAATGCCACAAATGGCGCTGCCAAGGTAAACAGTGCGGTCAGAAGGGGCGATATGTGAACAAATTGATCCAATGCTTATTTGTCTTTTAATTGGTTTATCTCATCCGGATTAATGGTTTTGTAATGCCGATAGACATTTAATACAATAGCCAATCCAACAGCGACTGCAGCCGCTGCGAGAACAATGGCAAATAATGCGAAAATTTGCCCACCATAACTGACCTTGTCGTATTTTCCAAAAGCAACAAAGTTCAGGATGGCGGCATTGATCATCAATTCAATACCCACCAGAATCATGATCGCATTTTTCTTGGAAAGTACAGTATAAAGACCAATGCAAAAGATGCAGGCACTGACAACTAAGAAATGCGTCAGCGTAATCATATTGTACGCTCCTTTCTGGATAGATGTGAGGCTCCGATCAAGGCCATCATCAAAAACACGGATATAATTTCAAATGGTAAAACGTAAAAGGTCATAAAACGTAAACCAATCTGATGAATGTTATTATCTGTTGCGACAATCTCGGTGTTATTTTCCCTAGCTTGTAAAATCCACGCAGATGGTGCTTGTTGCCATTCAACAATACCGTATAGCATAAGCAATAGGAAGCCAAGCACGATGGGAATCGTCTGCCACTTAGGCATGGTTAAGAATGTACCGCTGCTATCCTGAAGGTCTTTCAGGAGTTCTTTGTTGGAGAGCATAAAGGCAAATAACATCAATATGAGCACGCCTCCGACATACACCATAATTTGCGTGATAGCTACAAAATCGGCTAAAGCAAATAAGTAGAGTCCTGCCATAGCAAATAACACAATAAAAAACAGGAACAATGCACGCGCGATATTTTTAAGATTGACCAGTAAAAGTGCTGAACCGATTGCTAGGGTAGCAAAGGCGTAGAATAAAATACTTTCCATCTTTTATTTTTGCTTTGCTGCCTCCTTTTCAGCTTGAAACTTGGTCCACTCTGCTTTGCGCTGTGCGACCTCACTATCGGTCATATCTGAAAAACCATAGATAAGATCGGTCAGTTTTTGAGAACTGCGGTCATATTCATTGGTCATGGTAATACATTCCGTCGGACATACCACAGTACAAAGGCCACAGTACATACATTTGGCCATATCAATATTGAATTTGGCCGGATATAGTCTTTTAACGCTGCCATCGGAAGTTTTTCCAATCGCTTCCGGTGATTTGATAGCTTCGATTTCGATGCAGTCGACAGGACAAGCCTTTGCGCATAGATCACATACAATACAGTCCTCGATATCGACTTGCAATTGATAGCGGGCAACTTCGGGGATTGGCATTTTTTCACGCGGGTATTGTACGGTGACAATACCTTCTTGTTGATCAAAGTAATTGTCTTTCTTGATATTCAATTCTGTTCGCGAACGTCGGGCACCAAACAAGTGCTTAACAGTCAAAGATAAACCCTTGATTGCCGTACGAAATGCATGCGAAGCTGTTTTAAATATCATATCCTATGCTATAACTAAAATTCGCCAAATTGCAGAGATGGCCATACAAAGAAAAGCCAGCGGTGTCAATACTTTCCAACATAAACTCATCAGCTGGTCTGCACGTAACCGTGGTAATGTCCATCGAATCCACATTTGGATACCAACAATAAATAATGATTTGGCTAATGTCCAAAATATTCCCCACACTAAACCTGTGGTCCAATCGGCCAAGCGTATTGCACCTATGTTTGGTAATGGTGTATTCCAAGCGCCTAAGAAGAGAACAACTCCCAACATCGATACCAAAAACATCATGGCATACTCTGCCAAAAAGATAAAGGCAAATTGTATGCCCCCATATTCTGTATGGAAACCACCAACTAATTCAGATTCGGCTTCCGGGATATCAAAGGGTGCACGATTACACTCGGCAAGGGTAGCAATAAAGAATATGATGTAGGTAATAATCAAATGTGGGGCCTGAAAGATGTTCCAGGCGAAAAGGCCTCCGATCTCATTGACTTCCCAAAAACCAAAGAATTTAATGCTTCCATGAGTTAGAATTCCTTGTCCAATGGCGATTTCATTCAAATTTAGGGTTTGGGTTAGCATCACTACAGCAATCAGCGAAAGGGCTACCGGTATTTCATAGGACACCATCTGTGCAATGGCACGCATGGAACCCAATAAAGAATATTTGTTGTTAGATCCCCAACCTGCCATTAAAATGCCCAAAGCATCAATGGAGATGATGGCCATAATAAAGAACAAGCCTGTATGTGTATCCGCAGGGATAAAATCTTTGGCCCAGGGAATAACGGCAAAACCTGTAAATACAGCAACGAAAATAACGATAGGAGCAACTCTAAAGAGTATTTTATCGGCCGATGAGGGGGTAATTAATTCTTTTTGTAATAATTTGAGAATGTCGGCAATCGTTTGGAGACTGCCATACTTTCCTGTTTCCATCGGTCCTAGACGATCTTGTACAAATCCCGCGATCTTACGCTCGGCATATACTGCAAATAAGGTAAAGGCTGCTATAAAAGTGAAAATAGCAATGGGAACCAAGATATGTAGTATTGTTTCTAACAAGTCTTATTTATAATGATTTTTAATAAGAGACCAATGAATACGCAAACTTAACGAAAAACAGGGAATTTAGATAAGGAAAAATTAAAATATACTTAACAAGTAGATTATCGTGACAATAACGTAACGACGGTGCATCCTATAGTGTTCGAGTGGGTGGTTTCGGACAGCTGTAAAGTTCTCCATGTTGGTTGGGGTAGAAATAAAAAAAGCATCCCCGAGGGATGCTTTTTAAGGATATAAATCGAAATCGGATTAGCGATTTGAAAATTCAACGTAGTCGCGTTCTGTGTGGCCAACGTATACTTGTCTAGGACGACCGATAGGCTCTTTGTTTTCACGCATTTCTTTCCATTGTGCAATCCATCCTGGTAGACGGCCTAAAGCAAATAATACGGTAAACATATCTGCTTTGAAACCTAATGCGCGGTAGATGATACCTGAATAGAAGTCAACATTCGGATAAAGTTTTCTGTCGATGAAGTATTGGTCGTTCAATGCTGCTTCTTCGAGTCTTTTAGCGATATCCAATACCGGATCTTGAACGCCTAATTTTTCCAAGATGTCATCACATGCTTTTTTGATGATCTTAGCACGAGGGTCGAAGTTTTTGTAAACGCGGTGACCGAATCCCATCAGACGGAAAGGGTCGTTTTTGTCTTTTGCTTTAGCAAGATATTTTTCAGCATCACCACCATCATTTTTAATGGCCTCCAACATCTCGATTACAGCTTGGTTTGCACCACCATGTAATGGTCCCCATAATGCATTGATACCCGATGCAACAGATGCATAAAGGTTTGCATTGGATGAACCAACGATGCGAACAGTAGATGTTGAACAGTTTTGCTCATGATCAGCATGTAAAATCAACAATTTGTGCATGGCGTCAATCACCACAGGATCGAATGTTTTTTCATCATTCACTTCTCCAAACAGCATGTTTAGGAAGTTGTCAATGTAACCAAGGTTGTTTTTTGGATAAACGACAGGATGACCCAATGATTTCTTTTGAATCCAGGAAACGATCGTTGGCATTTTTGCCAAAAGATTGATGATCGTTTGATCCTCTTCTTCGTCAGTTAAGTTAGGATTTAAAGATTCTGGGTAAAATGCCGATAATGCGCCTACTAAACACGAAAGCTGACCCATTGGGTGAGATTTGGATGGGAATCCAGCGAAGAAGTTTTTCATGTCTTCGTGAATCATCATTTGCTTTTTGATGTCAGCTCTGAATTTTTCCAATACCTCTTTTTTGGGAAGTTCTCCATAAATCAACAAATAAGCAACTTCCAAGAAAGTCGATTTCTCTGCCAATTGTTCAATTGGATATCCTCTATATCTCAATATGCCTTTTTCACCGTCAAGGAAAGTAATCGCACTTTTCGTTGCACCTGTATTTTTGTATCCTGGGTCTAACGTAATAAATCCGCTTAGATCTCTTAATTTCGAAATATCAACTGCTTTTTCATTTTCAGTACCGACAATGACCGGAAGGTCATACGAAGTGCCGTCTAAATTTATAGATGCTTTATCTGACATGTTTATATATTATCTTATATCTGATTTGTTATGCTAATCTCACAAATTTAACTATTTGATATTTAAAATTGAAAGTTCTTTTGGAATTAAAATGACATGACTGCGTCATTTTGGATAATATTCACGAATTATTTACTTAAATAAGCAAATAATTTATTCAAATTTAACATTATCTTATTCTGCAAAAATATCAATCTATTTTTCGTTGCGCAACCTTTCCTTTGTCTTCGTAGTTGTCGTGTTTGCCCGATCCGAAAAAAGGTAGTATGACAAAACAAACCAGAATAATGGACGTTAGTGTCAGAATTCCTGTAGTCCACAATATTTTGCTGAAGTTTTCCGCCTCCAATAGCTTAATACCCCAAAGTCCCAAAAGGAAATAGGTGGCAACGAAAAGGATCACCAGGGTGAATAATATGCCGAATATATATTTCATAGCTGAATTAATTTATGGGTTGTGAATGGATTGACCTCAGTATATTGAGCTGAATCGTACCGATTTACATTTTAAAATATCTCATGGGATAGCTATCACTTTTAAGGTTGAATCTCCCGTAATACACTAGATTTTATTGAGAATCTGTTTTTTTAATGTGTCGAATTCTTCTTGGGTAATGATATTCTCACGAAGCAGCAGCTGTAGCTTTTGGAGTTTCTCGACAAAGTCACCCTCTTGCTGAATATGATCTTTGATCTCCTCTTTTTGAAGGTCGAATTGCTTTCCGAGTTCCATACCGACTCCCAGTTGTGCACCTACACCAGCAATTCCGCCTTCATTTTTAGCTGCGTCGCGTAGTGCCCGTAATTTTTCTAATTCAACATAGCTCAGACCTGCCTGTAGCGCTGCTTGATTTTGTGTGCTTAAATCGGCGATTTCTCCAATTCTTCGTTGTGTATTGGCATCAAATTGAGTTCCTAGGATTTTGAAATCCGTAATGTCGAGACCAAGGTCATTAAAGTCTTGTGTAACCGCGGTCTTGATGTCGTTGGAAAGTAATCCCAGTTGACTGTCAATCTCATTGTAACCCAGTTTCTTTTGTGCAATCTGCGCGATAATTTGTTGGGGGATCCGATTATTGATGATGTCTTGAATAACAGCTGTGTTAACCGTATTTTGATTCGCCACAATGTTTTTATAGAAATGTACAGGTTCCTTGATGAGGTAAGAGAACGTACCATTCAAGCCGATTTCTATCGGTAAATTGTAATGGGGGTCGATATATTTAATAGGTGTTCCCGTTCCCCAAGATTGATTGACAATAGCGGCTGTACGGAAAAAGTAAATGTAGAGCTTATGTTCTGATTCAAAATTTTGCCGCAAACGTGCTAAAGTAGTAAAGAATGGATGGTTGTCCGTTTTCAGATTGTATGTGCCTGCCTCGGTCAGCAAGTTTTCACCTTTTCCTTCGTAGACGAGGATGCAGCCCTGCCCTGGAGCAAGGATCAGCTTACTGGAATTTTTGATCTCATTCCTTTCAGATGGAAATTTATACCATAATATTCGGGGATCCTGGTTTTTCCACTCAATGATCTCAGAAAGCTGGTTGTTAAAAAGATTAAATAGTCCCATAGTATTTAATTTAGTGTGTCGAATTTGGGGTTATACCCTTCAAACTTGTTGATTTGTTTGCCATTATTATCAAAATAATAATAGTTGCTCCCGTCTTTTACAATAAAACCATCCTTTAACAGGCATCCATTTCCATAAATGGACTTTAGGTCTGTGCTGATCGTTTTTTGTATGGCCCCCGTTGTTATATCCAGCAACTGGATCTGTAAGGGGTCGTCCTCAGCAGGTGTCGGCTTATACGCAATGAGAAGTGTTTTGTCATTTTGAGCAACCACTACGGGCTGGAAGTAAAGTCTGCCCGGTGTAAAGTCTTTGAAACTGATCAGACGGGCTCCTTTAAATTGCCATGGATTTATCAAGACCTTTTTGTATGGATCGCGGTCGGTAAAAATACCTGATCCGCCGTAATCCTTATCCCAGGAAAAGCGTGGGCTATCTTTGGGAAATCCATATTGATATTGGTAGCTGTACTGGATTAACTGAATTTTTTCTTCTGGGTAATAACTTGATTTACTTGAAAAGGTGAATTCCGTTTTTGTTGTTGGGTTGGGCAGCTTTTTCCTTCTTTCATCGTACAGTTGTTTATCGGGAATAGATTTGTTAATTAAGGGGTAATAAGCTAGGTTTTGTCCTTCATTGTTGACAATCTGATAGGCAGAGCCATAGTCTTCGTATTTAAATTCAACTTTAGCGATGCCTGTGCTTAAAGATGGAGCATCTTTTACATAGTTCTCTAGGACACTTTTATAAGTGAGTGTATTTCTGTCCAGCTGATAAATATATTTGGATTTGACGATGATATAAAGATGCTGATCTTCAAATACCTGAAGTTTGACGTCGCTGCTCGACAGTTCGACGGGAGTTTCCATCAAAGTCTTAACCCATTCTTTCTTACCAGTTTTTGGATCGAAGAGCCCAATATAAACCTTATTGTCCTTGCCTTCGTCCATTCGACCCCTGAAGGTTCCGACATTACCGACGACGACGATATGTGGCGTATTATCTTTATCCAAAAATAGCGTGTTACTTGCGTAATTCCATTCCAGCGGTTGGGCTTCTTCTTTTTTCTCTGCTGTATTGGAAGTGCTGTAAGTTGAATAATTAGACGCTGGCTTTTTGGAAAATAGAGCACTTAGGGCTCCAATGACAAACATCAGCGCAATAAAGCCCACAACAGCAAATAATACAATCCGTATGGCTTTATATTGATCTTGGTTGTTGCGTGGGTAGTTATAGTTGTGGTTGATATTGATGTCATCACTATCCAGAAAAAATTCTGTTCCACAACTATCGCATTTGTAATAATCGGGGCGTAGTGTGGTGATTTTTATACTACCACAATGCGGACATTTGATCGCTTTGATATTTTTGGCCATTTATCTTTCTTGTATTTGTTTAAACCATCTCCTTTTGGAGTGAATGGTGCGACTGATTGCTATCAATTTTATACAGTGAAAATTCCCGTTCTTTCAATTGATGAAGCGATTTATGAATGAATTTAGAATTAAAATAAACGTATAACAAATTTTTTGCCAGCTAACTTATATTCGTCGGATTTGAGTTTAAATACGCAAGAAATGAGCCACTTCTTTTTTTTGAGGGTTGAGGAAGGCTCTATTTTGGGTTAGATGCGTACAGGAGAGGAAAAAATATTTTTGGTATTTACGAATTATTCGTAGATTAGTGATAGATTAGAAAAAGGAAGATAAAGACATGGAAAAATTAACAGCACAGGAAGAGCAGGCAATGCAATCGATTTGGAGCCTCAATGGAGGTTTTATAAAAGAGATCTTGGATAATGTAAAAGGAGAGAAGATGCCTTATACGACTTTGGCTTCGACAGTAAAAAATCTGGAGCGCAAGGATTTTGTGAAGGCAGTACGCTACGCCAATGCCAAACGCTATGAGCCGATGGTGAGTGAGGAAGATTATAAGGCTAAGTTTATGAATTCCTTTGTGGGCGATTATTTCAAAAATTCCTATAAGGAAATGGTTTCCTTTTTTGTACAGGAAGAAAAACTGACCGCCGATGAGTTAAAGGAGATCATGGACATGATTAAGCATAATAAATCTTAATGGCATGGAAAGTCTACTAACCTATGTTATACAAGTCAACCTGTTGTTGGGTATTATCTATCTGGGATATATCGGACTGTTGAAAGGCTTGACGTTCTATTTTTTAAATAGAGCCTACTTCTTAGTAGGGGGGCTATTTGCTTTCCTGTATCCATTTTTGGATTTAAAGTCTTTGTTTGTACAGCGCGGATTGAATATGGGGGTCGTAGGCGAGCAAATTTCGCTTTATATGATGGAACCGGAGGTTCAACAGCAGCTGACATTAGGGAGGTTGGTGGAAATCGTATTTATGGCCGGTGCTGTTTTATTGTTATTAAAATTTGTATTTCAATTATTGAGTTTATTGCGAATTCATCTGAATTCGAGGTCCGATCAATGGCGGACGTATCTATTTCGGAATGTACTGATTCCTATTGTTCCGTTTTCGTTTTTGAATAAAATCTATGTCAACAAAGACCAGCATCTGGATGCTGAGCTAAAAGATATTTTTAAGCATGAGGATATTCATGTGAAAGGCCTTCACAGTTTGGATATTTTATTGTTTGAAACGATATTGGTGTGTTGTTGGTACAATCCTTTCGTCTGGCTCATGCGCAGGGCCGTTCGCCAAAATTTGGAGTTCCTGACTGATCAACAGGTTCTCGATAAAGGAATTGACAAGCAGACGTACCAATACAGCCTATTGAATGTGTCCAAAAAGGGCACTTCAGTAGGATTGAGCAATCAATTTAATTTTAAACTTTTAAAACGTCGTATTATGATGATGAACAAGAAGCGATCATCGAAAATAGAGCTTAGTAAATACGCCTTTCTTTTACCCATATTTTTGTTGACAGGAGCAGCGTTTACAGTAAGTAAAGCGGAGGGTAGTATTGAGGGTGTAGTTGAGAAGGCAAATGAAACTGTATTACCTATTCCGTTGCCAACAGTTGATTTAAAATCTCAGACAGACCAATCAAATATGAAGGCTACTTCGTTAACGGATACTTTGGCTAAAGCAAATCAAGTGGAGACAAGAGATTTTAAGGAAATCAAGAGATCCGCTATTGATTTCTCCAAAGATCAAAAGTATTTTGTGGATAATAAATTGGTCTCTAAAGCAGATTTTTTGGCTATTCCTGAAGGAAAACTGGCAAAGTACTGGTTTTCGAATGATAGTGATCTGATCAAGTATCGGACGAAGTCTTCAATTGATATTGCTGGCGGAGCAATTTTGGCCAATACTGTCGAGATGCAACAACATTCGGATATAGCGCAAAAGAAATTGCGCTGTGTTATGAATGGTATTGTGCAGGAAAAAACGTTTACTGTGGATGATATCGATCCAAATGATATAGCGTCAGTCTCCGTATTACAGGGTAAGGCTGCTATTGATAAGTATGGTGAAGATGTGGGAAAAGATGGTATCCTTGAAGTGAAATTGAAGGAAGGAGCTCATATTGGTAAAGATATGACCAAACTCAAAGGTCTTACGATAGGGGTGACGTATCTTGATGATCAGCTAACGAATGAAAAGTCAACTGATGTGGTATATGTTATTGATGGCAAGAGAGCAGATCAAAAAATGATGAAGGAATTGGCGTTGACACCGGAAGACATAGCGACTTTATCGGTTTGGAATGGTGCTGAAGCGCTTAAGAAATATGGTGAGGATGCGAAGAATGGTGTTTTAGTTATGACGACAAAAAAATGGGCCCGTGAAAATCCGGATAAGGTGAATAATAAGTTTCGTTTCATTGGGCAGGAAGATAAAAAGGGAGATAAAGTAGTCTCTGTTGTTGGACATAAGAAAAACGAAGGACAGGATGAAAAGGTTGTTACTGTTGTTGGTTATAAGAAAAGTGAGAAATCAGATGACGCGAAACTTGGTGTTTTTTCGGATAAATCAAAAAGGATAAGTTCTAACACAGTATTGGGATTGTTGGGGAATAATTCAGCGAATGAGTCTATTGGTACTGATTTTCCGTCTGTTCGTATTCGTGGTTATAATGGAAAAGTCAATCCATTAATTGTGGTTGATGGGGAGATAAAGGCTGAGGGTGTTATGGATAAACTTGACCCGAAGAACATTGAATCCATGGAGATCCTGAAAAATAGCAGTGCGACTGCATTATATGGAAATGCCGGCAAAGATGGGGTTATTATCGTTACGACCCGCAAGAAGGCGAATGAGTTTAAAGGTAGTGAGGATACTAATGGAAAATTAAAAGAGAGGATAAGCGGCATCATTAAAATGGAGATTGGAAAAGAAAAGGCCCGCGCAGAAAGTAGTAACTAATATAAGGCTCTCTTCGTAAAAGATAAAAAAGACCGATTTAAATCGGTCTTTTTTTGTTATAAATCAATACCAATATAGGGTATTACATTAATGAGCTTCAGAAACGTTTACTATTTTGTATTCAGATTTGTCATCGTCAGCTCGATGCCGATATTGACAAAACTCTGGATCATTTTAACGGAATGGTCAATTAAAGCCGGTAGTTGAGCTTGTTCCTCTTTGTCAAAAGGGCCTAGTACATAATCGACTTGTCTACCTTTCGGGTAATTATCGCCAATACCGAAACGTAAGCGCGGATAAACCTGTCTGCCGCAAAGCTGCTCAATGGATTTGAGTCCGTTATGACCGGCGCTGCTTCCTTTGGGTTTCATGCGTAACGAGCCAAATGGAATGGCCAGATCGTCCACAATTACCAATACATTCTGAATCGGAACTTTGCATTGTTGCATGTAGTAGTTGACGGCCTTGCCACTTAAGTTCATGTAAGTCGTAGGTTTAATCACAGTGACATTGTGGCCCCTTTGCTTAAATTCGCTATAGTAGGCCAACTTGAGCAAGGAGAAACTGGCGCCAGCCTGTTTAACAAGCTCGTCGGCAACCATAAAACCTATATTATGTCGTGTATCGGCATATTCATTGCCAATGTTGCCCAATCCAACGATAAGATAATTCATGCTGCAAAAATAGAAATTTTAATAAACAAAAAAGCACCGAATTTCGGTGCTTTCTGTAGTATTTTAAAAATCTTGTTCAGATTATTTTTTACCACCTTTAGTTGCTTTCGCTGCTTCTTGTTCAGCTTGACGCAATGCACGAGACATGATTACTGATACGATTGTATCATCAGCATTGTTCAATACTTTTGCGTTTTCCAATTGAATTTGACCTACACGAACTGATTTACCAACTTCTAAAGATTCCATTGGTACAGCAATTTCTTGTGGTAAGTTTGCAGGTAATGCTTTTACGCGTAAATTACGTAATTTTTGAACTAATTTACCCCCCATTTTAACACCTGGAGAAGTTCCCGTTAATTTGATAGGAATATTTAATGATACTTCTTTGTCATCAAATAATTCTAAAAAGTCAATGTGAGTAACTAAGTCAGTTAATGGGTGGAATTGTGCATCTTGAACGATAGCTCTTTTAGTTTGACCATCAATGTTTAATTCTACAATGATTACGTCAGCAGTGTAAAGAACTGGTTTCAAATCAGCTGCGGATACAGAAAGAGCGGTTTGCTCTGCACCACCGTAAAGTACTGCTGGTACTAAACCTTGGTAACGCAATTCTTTTGCATCTCTTTTCCCTACGTTCTGTCTTACAGAACCGCTAATAGCAATTGATTTCATCTTTTAATTTTTTATAAATTTGAGGTGCAAAGATAATCTAATTTCTGATATTATCAAAAAAATACCACCGCTATTCGTTCGGGAACAGGCACTTATTCCATGTTTTCGATTTTCCATGTTCATGACTAAGCCTGTTCATGACTAAGCCTGTTCATGGCTACTTGTTTACCCTAATGTATGACCAAATTAATATCAACCCCTGTTATTTCCCTGTTATCCCCTTGTAATCCCCCTGTAAATCCCCTGCTAATATAGGAATTGAGATAAATCAATTGTTAACTTGTGTACGAGATAAAAAAGCTATAAAAAAAAGACCTTGGCCATTGAGCTGAATGCTTTCTGTACCAAGGTCCAATATCTAGGATCTAAAACGCAAAGATTATTCTACTTCAAATAAATCAGAGATTGAAGAGTGTTGATTTACACTGGTGATTGCTTTTGCAAATAAATCAGCCGTTGATAATACTTTAATTTTAGTCGATTGTTTTGCTTTTTCTGGATCCAATTGAATGGTATCTGTTACGATCATTTCTGACAATACCGAGTTTTCAATTGTTTCATATGCCTTTCCGGATAACACTGCATGTGTACAAACGGCTCTTACGGATTTTGCACCATTTTCCATGATAAGTGCTGCTGCTTTTGAAAGTGTACCAGCAGTATCACAGATGTCATCGATCAAAACAACGTCCTGACCTGTTACGTCACCGATGATAGACATCGATTCGATTTCGTTTGCACGTTTACGACGTTTGTCACAGATAATAACTTCTGCATTGAAAAATTTAGCAAAGGTACGCGCTCTGTATGAGCCACCCATATCTGGGGAAGCAATCGTTAGGTTCGGAAGTTTTAACGATTTGATGTAAGGGACAAAAATGATAGAACCATCCAAATGGTCAACAGGGATATCGAAAAAACCTTGGATTTGTGCTGCGTGTAGGTCCATTGTCATGATACGGTGGATACCAGCCGCAGTCAACAGATTGGCGATCATTTTTGCGCCAATAGCAACTCTTGGTTTGTCTTTTCGATCTTGTCTTGCGAAACCAAAGTAAGGGACTACCGCTGTGATATAATGCGCTGAAGCTCTCTTCGCTGCATCTGTCATCAATAATAATTCAAAAAGATTGTCGGTAGGTTGGTTGGTAGATTGGATGATAAATACATCACTTCCGCGAACTGATTCATTGTAGAATGGTTGAATCTCACCGTCGCTAAAACGCGATAATGTTTTGTCTCCTAGTGGTTTCCCGTAAGATTGTGCGATTTTTTCGGCTAGTTCTGTAGTGCCAGAACCTGCAAATAGTTTAACCGTGTTGAATTGCAAAGGCATGGTTTTGTATATTTATGTTGGGTTATTGTATTGTCGTTTATTCAATATTTTTATTCCCTTACTGTTTTTTAAAGTTAAACATTAAAAAAAATGGATTGTTTTCACAATCCATATACCTTAACTTTAAAAGTTGTCCGACCTGGATTCGAACCAAGACAAACAGAACCAAAAACTGTCGTACTACCCTTATACTATCGGACAATGTCTCTAAAAAGTCAACGTTTCCGCTTTTCTCTTTTTGACGACGCAAAGATAGAGATTTGTTTTAAAAATCAAAATGTAAATTTAAAAAAATCTAAACCCTTTTATAAATAATAAGCCTTGCATATAACGCAGAAAAGGCTTGCATTTGCAAGCCTTTTCTATTGTTTGTTGTCCGACCTGGATTCGAACCAAGACAAACAGAACCAAAAACTGTTGTACTACCCTTATACTATCGGACAAACAATTCAAAAGTGATTGCTATCGTGATGATGTCGTTCACATTTGATGATGCAAATATACGGACTATTCTTATTTCTGCAAATAAAAATGAACTCAAAAGTGTATTAGGGCTGATTTTCAAAGAAATAATTTTTGTTTGCTCCTGAAAATTCAGTGTGCTAACCTTTTTTTTCGGTAAGGAGATCCCATCAACACGTTGTAAAGTGTACAAGTATACTTGGACGTGCTTTCTTTGTCGCCAATATTAGATCGCGTAATGAAATTTTTTCAATTAATATGTGTTAAAAAATCAGAATAAAGTTCATTTCTTATTAACTTATCCTTATTTTCGAGCCGTATTATAATACTTTTTACAGTTATCATTTTATGAACTATACTAAAATCAACAATCTTTTAGGATGGATATGTGCGCTAATAGCAACATTAGCGTATGTCATGACTGCCGAACGATCGACGAGCTGGTGGGACTGTGGCGAGTTTATCGCTTCAGCCTTTAAACTTCAAATTGTGCACCAGCCAGGAGCACCTTTATTCTTAATGATTCAAAATATATTCTCAAACCTTGCCGGTGGAGATGTTACACGAATTGCGTTCTGGATGAATGTAGGATCGGCGGTATGTAGTGGTCTGACCATTTTGTTTTTATTTTGGACAATTACAGCTTTAGCAAAGAAAATCGTTGTAAAGGGTGTTGATGGATCATATACATCAACCGATTTAATCAAAATATTCGGCTCGGGCGCTGTTGGTGCATTGGCTTATGCATTTACGGATACCTTTTGGTTCTCAGCGGTAGAGTCCGAAGTATATGCCATGTCTTCTTTATGTACGGCGGTTGTATTTTGGGGAATTCTAAAATGGGAAAACCACGCCGATGAAGCTGGTTCAGATCGTTGGTTGATCTTTATCGCTTACGTGATGGGGCTTTCTATAGGTGTTCACTTATTGAACCTTTTGGTGATCCCGGCAATAGCTTTGGTGATCTATTTTAAACGTTCGAAAACAGTCACGTCATCAGGAGCCATCAAAGCTTTCTTGATCGGTGTCGTTGTTTTGGCGCTCATTTTATGGGGTATCATTCAATACACCGTTAAAGCGGCAGCCTATTTTGACCTGTTCTTTGTGAATAGTCTGGGAATGGGCTTCGGTACTGGATTTAACTTATTCATGATTTTAGCGGTGGCTCTTTTCGTATATGGTATCTGGTATTCAATCAAAAAGGTCAAACCGATGCTAAATCTGATCTTGATCAGTGCAGCATTTATCATTTTTGGTTATAGCTCTTTTGCCATGATTATGGTACGTGCAAAAGCAAATCCGACGTTAAATAACAGTGATCCAGATAATGCATTTTCTTTTGTAAGCTATCTTGGTCGTGAGCAATATGCAAGTGAGCCTCTTTTAAACGGACCTACATTTGATGCGCAGGTAGTTGATGCCGAGCCGACGTATACGTACAGAAAAGACAAGGACAAGTATACAAAAGTGGAGAACGGCATGGATTATAAATACGATAAAACCATGTTTTTTCCGCGTGTCTACAGTTCACGAGATCAGGGACATATTGAATATTATCGTGATTACTTAAAAATCCCGGAAGGACAGTCGCCGACTTTTGGCGATAACCTGAAATTCTTTTTCAGTTATCAGATTGGACACATGTACGGACGTTATTTCTTATGGAATTTTGCAGGCCGTCAGAATGACCAACAAGGTCAAGGATCATTCACAGAAGGTAATTGGATTTCAGGTGCTAAACCTGTAGACCAAATGCATGTCGGTGGACAAAATGCCATTCCAGATTCATTGAAGACTGATCCTTCGAATAACAAATATTATTTCTTGCCTTTGATCATCGGTCTAATCGGTGCCTTTTGGCATTTTGGAAAGAGACAACGTGATGCGGGAATTGTAGGGCTGTTGTTTTTCTTTACAGGATTAGCAATTGTTTTATATTTAAATCAAAGCCCGCTTCAACCGCGGGAACGTGACTATGCGTATGCAGGTTCTTTTTATGCCTTTGCCATCTGGATCGGGCTTGGAGTTTTCGCTATCGCGGATTATTTAAGCAAAAAAGTGGATGGTAAAGTAGCGGCCGGTGCTGCTACAGTTGCTTGTTTATTGGGTGCTCCGGTATTGCTGGGCTTCCAAAACTGGGATGATCACGATCGTTCGGAGAAAACAACTGCACGTGATTTAGCGAAAAACTATTTAGCATCTTGTGCACCGAATGCGATTTTATTTACTTACGGCGATAATGATACCTATCCTTTGTGGTATGTACAGGAAGTTGAAAATTATCGTCCAGATGTACGCGTGGTGAACTTAAGTTTATTGAGTTCGGACTGGTATATGCGCCAGATGAAGCAAAAAGTGAATCAGGCCGAAGGTTTACCGATCAATATCGATGACGAAAAATTCAAAAAAGGCGTTCGCGAAGTGCTTTATTATCAGGATATGAAGGTTCCCGGACATGTGGATCTGGATTTGATCATGCAGATTTTATTGTCTGACGACCAGAAGAACAAATTGGAATTGAGAGGTGGTAAGTTTGAAAACTTCTTGCCAACCAAAAACTTTAGCCTTCCGGTGAATAAAGAATCTGTTCTGAAAAATAATGTCGTTCCTAAAGCTTGGCAAGAATCTATTGTCGATACCATGAGCTGGACCTACAATAGAAATTATATCTCTAGGGCAGAATTATCAATCTTAAACGTATTGTTGAATAACGATTGGAAACGTCCAATTTATTTTGCGGCAACAGTTCCAAATGATAACTACCTTGGTTTAGATAAATATCTGGTCCAAGAGGGCTTTGCACTGCGTTTAATGCCGATTGCAACTCCTGCCGGGGCGGAAGGTACATTGGTTGATACACAGTCTGCTTATAAAGACATTACAACGAAATACCAATGGGGTAATATGGCACATGCTTCGTACCTGGATCCTGAATCTTACCGCATGATTACCATGATTACAAATACCGTAATGGGTGGTACAGCGACACAGTTGATGATGGAAGGTCATAAGGATGAGGCGCGCAAAGTCGCTGTTGAAACGTACGAGAAAATGCCAAAACGTGTTTATTTAATGCGCGATATTTTAGGCTATATTCCAATTGTCAATGTGCTGTATGAAACTGGTGAAACGAAGCGTGCGAATGAGATCGTAAACCGCAATTTGAAGTTTATGACCCAAAATATGCGTTGGTACCAAGATATTGCCCAAACGAAACCTGAGCTTGAATATTCCAATATTGGAACGGCTTTACGTGCTTTGGGAGCCTATAAGAGTATTTTAGCCTCTACTTCGGAAAAACAATTGCTACAGCAAGTGACCGATTTAGAAAAATCGTATAAACAACAGTATGGTGTTGAGTAACAATTAGAGACATCATCTTACCCAAAGGAGCTGCCCTTTACTACAGGCATTCGAAAAGGAGAAATACTTTTTGATGCGATGTAGGAAAGGGCAGCTTTTTTTTGATTATTTTTTCTTAGCTTAACGCCATATAAAACCAAGCTTAAGTTATGATGAAACGTCAATTAAAATTGTGGGATGCAGTAATGCTGGTCATGGGGTCAATGATCGGAAGCGGTATTTTTATTGTATCGAGTGATATGATGCGGCAGCTGGGATCCGGATATTGGTTGGCGATAGTTTGGTTATTGACCGCATTGGCCACTGTTGCGGCGGCAATCTCCTATGGCGAATTGTCGTCGATGTATCCGAAGGCTGGTGGACAATATACTTATCTGACAGAAATATTTGGGAAGCCAATCGGCTTTTTATATGGCTGGAGCTTATTTACAGTTATTCAAACGGGGACTATAGCAGCTGTAGCTGTTGCCTTTGGTAAGTTTACGGCCTATCTCATTCCTCAGCTAAATGATGCAGCACCGTTATTTCAGCGTGGAGAGTTTAAGATTACCTGGATACAGATTGTTGCTATGGGTGTTATTATTCTCCTTACTTATATCAATACAAGAGGGATCAAGAGTGGAAAAGCTGTTCAATCTTTCTTTACCTCAGCAAAAATTATTGCCTTGATTTTACTGATTTTAGGTGGTCTGTTTTTGATTAAAGAAAATCATTTTTCAGAAAATATGGCTTATGGCTGGGACTCTTTTCAAAATTTGAAAGGTACAGGCTGGTCGCAGATCTCGGGCGGCGTACTGATGGGTGCATTAGCTGCTGCCATGGTAGGTTCTGTATTTAGCAGTGTAGCCTGGGAAAATGTAACGTTTGTTTCCGGGGAAATTGTCAATCCACAGCGTAATGTCGTTCGGGCATTGGTTATCGGGACGAGCCTGGTGATGTTGCTCTATATAAGTTGTAATTACATTTACCTGGCGGCATTAAATCGAGAGGAAATTGCTTTTGCAGCCAATGATCGGGTAGCTATTGCAGCCGCTGAAAAAATATTGGGACATAGTGGCACGGTAGCGATGGCAATTTTGGTCATGATCTCGACCTTTGGTTGTGTGAACGGACTTGCGCTTTCAGGAGCGCGTGTTTTTCAGACCATGGCAAAAGATGGACTGTTTCTGAAACAGGCGATTCCCAATAACAAATATGATGTGCCTGCACGATCATTATGGCTTCAGGGGATCTGGGCTTCATTACTTTGTCTAAGCGGACAATATGGCAACTTGCTGGATATGATATCTTTTGTTATTGTTATATTTTATATGATTACAGTGTTGGGTGTTATTATTCAACGTGTCCGGAGACCTGATTTGGAACGTTCCTATAAGACATTTCTATTTCCTGTCACTCCGATCTTGTACCTGCTGATCGGTACTGTATTTTGTGTATTATTAATTATCTATAAGCCACAATATACCTGGCCCGGCTTTATCCTTGTATTAATCGGTGTACCGGTATATTTTTTCGCACGCAATAATAAACCTACCCAGCTCGACGAATAATCTCCCAGTATAACTTAAGATGCTATGGAATTTGCTGTAAACGGTTGAAAAAGTGTGTTTTATGGGATTGCAAAACCTGTTAATATACTCGGATAATAGCTTTATAAATTTCCTTGAAAGTACGCTACACTTTGTTTAAAACGCTTTTTGTTATTGTGCAAGTTGGATGCAAATATTGAAATTAATTGCCGTTCATGGCTTCGTTTTTGTTAAAAAAAGTGTAGCTTTGCTCAAACATTCCCATAATGAAACAGTCGATTTTATTAGACGGACCAAAATTTCAAATCACAATTCAAAGACTATGTCGTCAATTGATTGAGAATCACGGTGATTTTTCAAATGCTGTCGTCATAGGTATTCAACCCCGAGGAACTTTCTTAGCGAGACGTATCGTCAAAGAGCTTGAACAAATGATCGGAAAAGAGATTTTAGTTGGCGATTTGGATATTACCTTTTATCGTGATGACTTCCGTACGAAAGGGAATACTGGTCCAATCTTAGCAAATAGCACAAATATCAATTTTATTGTAGAAGGTAAAGAGGTCATCTTTATAGATGATGTCTTATGGACGGGACGTACTATTCGTGCGGCAATGGATGCTGTACAGGCATTTGGCCGTGCAAGAAGAATAGAATTGCTTGTTTTGGTCGATCGCCGCTTCTCTAGACAGATTCCTATTCAGCCTGATTATATCGGAATACAGGTAGATTCTATTGATTCACAAAAGGTAATTGTTAACTGGAAAGAGTCAGAGGATCAGGATAGTATTATCTTGATTACGGAAAAGAAAACGTCAGCTAGCGATTCATAGCGGTGTCCTAACGATATAGCTGAAGGTTATTGGTGACCTTTGGAAACAGGCACTTTCAATAAAAAATGATTAGTAAATATTTGAATATACTATAAAATGTCATCTGTAGCAGAACAATTAAGTACCCGCCATTTATTGGGGATCAAAGATCTAAATGAGAACGATATCCAATTGATCCTGGATACAGCAAGTAATTTCAAAGAGGTATTAAATAGGCCAATTAAAAAGGTTCCGTCATTACGGGATATTACGATTGCCAACGTGTTTTTTGAAAATTCTACACGTACACGCTTGTCTTTTGAGCTAGCTGAAAAGAGGCTTTCTGCGGATATCGTGAATTTTGCAGCATCCTCCTCTTCCGTAAGTAAGGGGGAGACACTCATCGATACGGTGAACAATATTCTGGCCATGAAGGTTGATATGATTGTAATGCGGCATCCCTATGCCGGGGCTGGGGTATTTCTAAGTAAACATGTTGATGCACAGATTGTCAATGCAGGTGACGGAGCACATGAACACCCTACACAAGCTTTACTTGATTCATTTTCAATTCGTGAACGCTATGGCGATGTAGCTGGTCGTAAAGTAGCTATTGTTGGGGATATCACACACTCACGTGTTGCCTTGTCGAATATCTTATGTCTTCAAAAGCAAGGTGCTGAAGTGATGGTTTGTGGTCCGACCACATTAATTCCTAAACATATTACCTCATTGGGTGTAAAGGTAGAGCATGATTTGAGAAAAGCGCTGAACTGGTGCGATGTTGCAAATATGTTACGGATTCAATTGGAGCGTCAGGATATTGCCTATTTCCCTTCCTTAAGAGAATATTCCATGCTATATGGATTGAATAAAGAGATTTTGGATTCTTTAGAGAAGCCAATTACAATTATGCACCCCGGACCAATCAATCGAGGGGTCGAAATCACATCGGATGTCGCGGACAGCGAACATTCAATTATTTTGGATCAGGTTGAAAATGGTGTTGCTGTGCGCATGGCTGTCTTGTATCTACTAGCAGGGCAACGCGGATAGTTGAAATTGGTTTCGCCCTGCGTTAATGCACGTGTGAGACTAAATAACACTGTTTTCTAATGCAACAATAGTATGCCTGACTTTATTTTTTGTCGGGCATATTTTTTGTGCAAAATTTCCGTTATAATACAGGATTATTCACAGATGTTAATAACTTTTGTGTAAAATAGCTCAATTAAAGTATAATTTAGTAAAATGAATAAAACTATCTCCCTAAGAAGTGGAGATTTGAATTGATTTTCAATAAATTTGGGGCTATCTTAAAGCCTTTCATGGCTGAGAAGCTTTTGATAAATTCGCCCGTAAAAGCAAATTTATCTCGGGTTGGAGGGAGATTCATTTACATTTGCAGATAAATAACATATTAAGGTTTCACATATTATGTATAAGAAGATTTACCAGGTGGGAGTTGCATTAACCGTTATGGCGACGCCAGCATTAGCGCAACAGACAGAATGGCAACAAATCAACAAGGCGTACAAAACAGGAATGGAATTGTATGAACGCGGAAAATTTAGTTCTGCTTCAGCCCAATTTGACCGTGTTGAAGCTTTGCGGACAAAATCCAACTTGCAATTGGACGAAACAGAGGAACTTTCTTTGTTGAAAGAGAATGTACGGTATTATCAAGCAGTTTGCGCACTGGAATTGGGCGAATCCGATGCCGAAAACCGTTTTCTGAAATACATTAAAGATTTCCCTGTCAGTGCAAATGCTAAAGCAGCTTATTTTCAAATCGGTAAATCCTATTATGCTAAAAAAGATTATGTTAAGGCCTTAGAGTGGTTTAATAAGATCGATAGCAAAAATTTAGCAGGTAAAGAAAATGTAGAATATCGCTTTAAATATGGATACGCTTCCTTTATGACTAAAGACTATAAAACGGCGAAACCATTATTTGAAGGATTGAAAGATCAAAAAACTGAATTTCAGGAAGCTTCCATCTATTATTACGCGTATCTTTCTTACTTAGACGCCGAGTATAAAACGGCGTTGAATGAATTTGAGCGTTTGAATGGATCCAAACAATTCGAAAATAGTTACCCCTATTATATCACTGCTTTGTATTTCTTGGATAAACGCTACGACGATGTATTGGATTATGCATTGCCAATTTTGTCGCGGACAAAACAAGAAAATGAAACAGAGATGTTCCGTATTATAGCGGCAACATACTTTATCAAAGGTGATTTAAAAACATCAAAAGAGTATTACGATAAATTCCAGGCACAAGATCAAGGTAAGACGCAGAATAATCAGGATAGCTACCAAATCGGTTACATCGCTTACAAATTGAAGGATTACGATAAAGCGATCACGGAATTGGAAAAAATGACCGAGCCTGACGCTTATTATCAGTCTGCGATGATTACCCTAGGTGATGCTTTCTTGAAGAAAGGCAATAAGCAATCTGCGCGTAATGCATTTTTCCGGGCTTCGAAATTGGATTTTGATCCGGCAATGCAAGAAGAGGGCTTATTCAACTATGCTAAGCTTTCGTATGAGTTGGAATTCCACCAAGTGGCTTTGGCTTCTACACAAGAATACTTGAAAACGTATCCAAAATCGAAACGTTTGGAGGAAGCGAAAACTTTACTTGCTGAAGTATTGTTGAGTACAAAAAACTACCGCGAAGCAGTTGATATTTTGGAATCTATCCCTAAACGTGGAAAAGAAGCAAACGCAGCTTATCAAAAGGTAACCTACTACAGAGGTTTGGAATATTATAACGAGCGTGCTTTTGAAAATGCAATTTCCCTATTCATGCGCTCCGAAGAGTTCCGTTATGACGAGGAAATTTACGCTTTAGCCACCTATTGGAAAGCGGAAGCCATGTACGAAGTTCGTAAATATGGTGAAGCGGTTACAAATTTCAATAAATTCTTACGCTTGCCGGGAGCTAGCAAAACGGATGTGTATGGCTATGCCAATTATGCGTTAGCCTATGCGGCTTTCCGTAATGGTAACTACAGCACGGCGGCAAATTACTTCGAGCGTTTCTTAGCGTCTGGTGGTTCGAAAGGAATTGAAATGAATACACGTAATGATGCAATTGCACGCTTAGGTGATTCTTATTTCTCTTCGAAAAACTACGGTAGAGCATTAACAGAATACAATAAGTTAATCTCTTCTAAAGCTCCTAGTCAGGATTACGCTTTATTCCAACGTGGTATTATTCAAGGATTACAAGGGGATAACAATGGTAAAATTTCAACATTGAATGCTGTTATTGCGCAATTCCCGAGTTCGAATTATGCCGACGATATTGCTTTTGAGATTCCTTATACACGTTTCTTGATGGGAGAAAGTGATCAGGCAATTGCAGGCCTTCAAACAATGGTTGAAAAATATCCGCGCAGTAGTTATGTGCCACGTGCTTTGGTGACGATTGGTCTGGTTCAATATAATCAAGATAACAATGATGCTGCATTGGCAACTTTCCAACGTGTAGTTGACCAATATGCATCAACAGATGAAGCGAGACAGGCCATGCGTTCCATTGAGAACATCTATTTGGACAAAGGCGATGCAACAGGATATATCAAATATGCAACGGGAACAAATTTAGGTGACGTTTCGAAATCTGAACAAGATTCACGCTCATTCTCGACTGCGACGACTTTATTCTCCAGAGGTAATTATCAAGGGGCGGTGGAAGCTGTAAATGCATATTTCGACAAATTCCCGAAACCAAATCAAGAGAAATATGCACGTTTTGTTCGTGCTGAAAGTAACGCAGCTCTGGGTAATACAGAAGATGCATTACATGATTACAATATTATCTTGAATGACTGGACGTCTCCTTATACAGAACGCACGTTGATTTCGGTTTCCAATTTATATTTGAAACAAAAGAAATATAACGAAGCGACACAGTTGTTGAAAAAACTGGAGCTTACTTCTGAGTATAAGGCTAACTATGGTTTCGCTATAAATAACCTCATGGTCTCTTATTTTCAGATTGGGGATTATAAAGAAGCCTTAAATTATACCAATGCTGTCAAGAATTACGAGAAGTCTTCGGAAGAGGAGATCGCAAATGCTTTCTTGTATGCCGGCAAATGTTATGTGAAGCAGAATAAGAAAACTGAAGCCATGAAAGAATTCAGTTTAGCAGCATTGAAGAGCCGTACCGTCTTCGGTGCAGAAGCAAAATACAATGTTGCAGTTCTGCAATTGGAAAATAAACAATACGATGCTTGTATTAAGACAGCTATGGATCTATCTGATAATTTCTCTTCGTACGAATATTGGGTAGCGAAAAGTTTTATCACTATGGCAGATGCTTATGCAGGTAAGGGGGATACTTTCCAAGCAAAAGCTACACTTGAATCGATTGTGGATAACTATGATGCGAAAGATGATATTTTGCCAGCAGCAAAAGAACGTCTAAATAAATTGAACAACAAAAAGAAATAGGATACAATGAAGAAGTTGCAAAATAGAAACGTGAAGAAATATACTTTAGCAGCGCTTTTGATGGGCGTGGGATTGAATTCTTTTGCACAGGAAACAGGCAAGAAGAATGATCCTGAAAAACCGGTCACTATCGATTCTTTTGATGTTGTTCGTGATTATAAACCAATTCTTGCGGATGCTGTAAAAATCCGCCGCAGTCCGGATATGACCAACAAACGGGAATACCAACCCAAATTGTCCTACAACAATATTTTGGACAAGAAATTGGATATCAATACGGGGTTGAAACAATTGAATGTACAGGAGATTCCTTTTGCGCAACCTTTTGAGCATAGTAGCAACTATGTCAAATTTGGTATCGGTAACTATAACAGTATATTGGGAGAGGCTTATTTAGCTTCTGAGCAGTTTGAAAACACACGATTTGGCTTATTTGCAAAGCATTTGAGCCAAAAGGGTAATATTGATGGACAGAAGTTCAGTACACAGGATATCGGTATCTTTGGTCGCCGTGTATTGGATGCCGTAACCGTTAAAGGTACCATCGGATACAATCGTTATGGAACGAATTTCTATGGTCAGACTTTTGACCAATCGGGAACAACTTTGTTGAATACGACTCCGGATAAACAGACCTTTACAGATATCTATTTGAATGGAGAGCTGTCAAGTAATGTGGATCCAAAAAATGAGCAGGCATTAAGCTATTCCGCAAAAGTTGATGGCTATTTGTTTAAAGATGCCTACAAAGCCAAAGAAAATTCCATCGCATTATCCGGTTATCTGAACAAACGTTTAAGTGCATTCAATGTTGGTGCAAATTTAAGCGTGACAATGAATAACGTGAAAGATAGTGCCGAGGTAAAAAATCACTTAGCAGTTATCAATCCATATATTCGTTTTAAGGGCGACAACTATAACGTAACCTTGGGGGCGAATTTAACTTCTGAATTTGGCGATAGCTCAAGATTCAATATTTTCCCATCGGTGGAGGCTGATTTTGCTTTGGCACCTGAATATATCTCTTTGTTTGCCGGAATTAACGGTGGCGTAAAACAAGCTTCTTTCCGTAGTTTCGCTAAAGAGAATCCGTATTTGGCTCCTAACGCTAAAATGATCAACTCGATTGAGAAAATGAATGTTTATGCGGGTTTGAAAGGAAATGCTGGCGCAACATTTGGGTATAAAGTGAAGGTCTTCTACAAGCAGATAGAGGGACTGCCTTTATTTAAAAATAGTGCATTTGGCGATAGTCAAAATGGTTATGTTCCTTGGGCTTTTGATGTTGTTTATGATGGCGTGATCAATAAGGCTAAACATATGGGATTGGAAGGGGAAATCAATGTACGTCTTTCGCAGCTGGTTAATCTAGGCGGAAAAGTGTATATAGACGATTATAAATTGAGTGATGAGGAAGAAGCATGGGGCTTGCCCAAATTCCGCATGCAGGCTAATGCACGCTTCAATATCTCCGATAAATTTTTCGTAGATGCTGAACTTTCTACACAAGGCAATACCTATGCATATATTTATGATTATAACACAGATGGCAGTCGTATTTCCAACAGTGGGCATAAGGCAACAATAGGTTCATTTGCTGATCTTAATGCAGGCGCAGAATACCGAATCAAAAAACAATTTGGTATTTTCGTCAAAGCAAATAACATTTTTGGAAAAGAATACGAACGTTATATGTATTACCCAAGATTGGGCTTTAATGTAATTGGTGGTCTTAATTATTCGTTTTAACGAATTAAGATTATAAATTTGCATCTTAAACATAGTGCGCGATGAATCTAGGCAAAAACATCAATAGTTTATTAAAACGTTATGCGGAAGTATACGTGCCCGGAATAGGTGTGTTCAAACGAATTCATTCTCCGGCTCAGTTCGATAAACAAAATAATGTGTTTTTGCCACCAATTTCTTATGTTGAGCTGGACTACTCTGCTCAACATGGGTTTAATATTGTTCATTATATCCAACAGCAGGAAAACTTGGGCCTAAATCAGGCACAACAGATCTTGTCGGAAACTGTTGAGAACCTGCGGGCTGATTTGGGGCAATTTGGACAGGTCAAATTGGATGATCTTGGCTTATTGATTAGTTATGGCGCAAGTTTAGTCTTCAAACCCTTGGATCTATCTGGATTCGATTTCCAGCCCGTTACAAATCTTGTTGCACCAGAGATTGAAACAGTCGTTTCTTCTTTGGAAGAAGCGAAAGAAGAAGAACTTACGAACTTAGCTGTTGAAGATGCCCCTGTTGTTGAAGAAGATCCTGTAGTGGAAGCTGATCATAACATAGAGCCTGTCGGGGAGTCTATTTCGGATACGGCAGATGATCAAGACGAAACGATCGAGGTTGAAGAGGAAACTGAAACAGCACACGAGCCGGCCGTTGTAAAGGATCCTGTATTGAATGAGACTGTACAGGAAACTGAATTGGCAAATGATCTTAATGATGATGAAACCGAAGAATCTCCATTAACAAAAGAGGAAACGGAGGAGCTTGAACCTGTGGAGGCAGCTTTGATAGCTGGTAGTAATCAATCGGTTACTCTAGAGGAAGAAATCGCTTCAAAAAAAGAAATCGGTGCTATTGCGTCGGCTAACGCCAATTCGGCATATGCACCAAATATCTATGAGGAAGAGCCGCGTAATTCAAATGCGATCTGGTATTGGATGACTGGAATTATTGTGCTGGCAATGGTTGCTGTTGCGGTCGTTTACACCAATCCTGCATTAAAGGATTCGTTATTCGGGTCGACCAAACCTGTCGTAAAGACGGCAGATACCCTTGTTCAACAAAAGCCGATCATGCCTGCTGATACCTTGTCCAATACGCAAGCCGATAGTTTAAAGCAAGTCGATTCATTGGCTAAGCGTAATGTAGCCGATTCTGTTAAAAAGACAGCAGCTGTACCAGTGACCAATGCTGCAGCAAAACCTCCGGTTCTGGAAGCAAATCCTGTGATTAAAGAGTCCATTCCTGTAGCGCAGCCCAAATATCAATTGGTAATAGGTTCTGCAAAGACAATGGCACAAGCCGAGCAGGAAGCTAAGCGTCTTCGCGAAATGGGCTACAAAACGGCACGCGCAGTAGAGGGAAAATTTAAAAGAAATAGAAAGAAAATTATCTTAAATACCTACATGACAAAATCCGAGGCAGACCTCGCTAAGAAATCTGTTGAGAAAAAGATTGAAGGTGCATGGGTAGAAACATTATAGAAACTATATAAAACTATTAATAATTATGTCATTAGTACAAGATACAGCACGGGCTGCTGTGGATTCGTTTAATCAAGCTGCACAACAACCATTACCTGCTGCTGCGCCTACAGAAAACATGAGTTTGATCGATATGATGATCAAAGGGGGATGGATTATGGTTCCAATCTTACTGTTGTTCTTTATTGGATTGGTTATCTTTTTTGAGCGTTATTTGACGATTCGTCGTGCTGCAAAATATGACAACAGCTTAATGTCGCAAGTAAAGGCAAATGTGTTGTCGGGGAACTTGGATTCAGCGTTAGCTGTAGTTCGTTCAAGTAACTCAGCTTTGGGACGCATGTTGCAAAAAGGCTTATTGCGTGTCGGCAGACCGATCAAAGATATTGAAGGAGCGATCGAAAACGTGGGTAAATTGGAAGTTGCCAAGTTAGAAAAGAACATCAATATTTTGGGTATTATTGCTGGTATTGCCCCTATGCTTGGTTTCGTAGGTACGATCTTTGGAGTAATTAAGATTTTCCACGACGTGGAATTAGCTGGTGGTATTGATATTGCTTCTGTATCTGGGGGACTATATGTAAAAATGGTATCGTCTGCATCAGGTCTTGCGGTGGGTATCTTAGCTTATTTGGGCTACCATATCCTGAATATGATGGTGGAACGATTGATTTTACGGATGGAAACGGATGCAGTAGAATTTATTGATTTATTGGATGAACCCGGAAGATAATGAACTTACGAAGTAGAAAAAATAAACCATCTGCGGAAGTACATACTTCAGCGCTGAATGATATCATGTTTTTCCTGATGTTATTCTTCCTGTTGGCTTCTGCAGTTTCTAATCCGCAAGTGGTGAAGCTATTGTTGCCAAAGTCAAGTGCGGGAGAACAATCTGTTGCTAAAAAGACCGTCACGGTATCGATTACAAAAGATTTGGGCTATTTTATTGATAAAAACCCCGTTCCAATTGAAGGATTGGAGGCTGCAATTCAATCCCAAATGGCTGCAGGCGAGGAAGTGACAATTATGCTCTATGTCGATAATACGGTTCCTATTCAAAATGTTATTTCTGTTATGGATGTAGCTAATCGATTGAAGATTAAAGTGGTATTGGCAACAGAACCCAAAAAAGATAAGTAAGAATAATTAAACTTTTTGAGAGTTTATTGTTCATATGTTAATATAGGAGATTAATGCGATGAGATATCATCTTCAACATGAAGAAAATAATTTCCCCAAAGCGCTGGGGATATCGACTCTAGTCATGGCATCGTTGCTCTTGATTGGTTTTTTTGTTGTTTTTAAGGCACAGGCTCCGGATGAATATGGAATGGGGGGAATGATCGTTAATTATGGGACATCACCCGAAGGTATGGGGGATGACTATATGAGCGTTGAGGAACCTTCTGTAGATCCCAATGCGAATAATGAGCGCCCAGACCGTATCGATCCTGTCGAAACACCTACCCCAACTCCAACGCAGCAAGTTGCGGAGAAGGCAGTCGCTACGCAAGATCTGGAAGATGCTCCTGCGGTAACAAAAACCGAAAAAAAGGTAGTATCAAAGGCGCCTGAAACCACCAAAGAAGTGAAGGAAGTGGCTCCGCAGGCAAACGCTAAAGCACTTTTTAAAGGAAATAAAAACAATGGTAAAGGAGCTGGTGATGGTACAGGAACAACACCTGGAAATCAGGGTTCCAAACTAGGTGATCCTTTAGCAAGTAATTATGGCGAAGGAGGATCTGGAAACGGTAACATGATGTTGTCTATTGAAAACCGAAGTTTTACGCAACGGCCAAGTATCGACGACAATGGACAGCAAGCAGGAAAGGTTGCTGTGGAGTTTAGAGTCAATAAGCAAGGAGTTATCACCTATGCGCGTGCTGGTGTAAAAGGAACGACGATCACCGATCCATCGTTATTGGAGAAATGTGAGCGTGCTGTACGTGGCGCTAGGCTAAACCAATTGCCGAATGCTCCCGACTCACAGACGGGACGGATTGTGTTCAATTTTAGATTAAGATAAAAATCATTCACATGAATGCTTATAATGAGGCAATTGAGTATCTGTATACTCGATTGCCTATGTTTACAAGGGATGGCGCCTCTGCCTTCAAAAAAGACCTTGACAATACCATCAAACTTTGCGCTGCGTTGGACGACCCACAGCGAAAATTCAAAACTTTACATATTGCTGGCACAAACGGAAAGGGATCTACCTCCCATATGTTGGCCGCTATTTTGGCCGAAGCAGGCTATAAGACCGGTCTCTATACTTCACCACATTTACTGGATTTCAGAGAACGTATTCGTGTCAATGGACAGTTATGTGAGCAAGAATTTGTTGTCGATTTTGTCAATACCCATCGCGAGCTTATAGAAGAAGTCAGTCCATCCTTTTTCGAAATTACTGTAGCCATGGCTTTTGATTATTTCGAGAAGAATAAGGTTGATATCGCTGTCATTGAAGTCGGCCTTGGCGGGCGTTTGGATAGCACCAATATTATTCAGCCTTTGCTGTCCGTAATTACCAATATCGGTTTTGATCACATGAATCTTCTCGGTAATACACTGGCAGAAATTGCTGCGGAGAAGGCGGGAATTATCAAAAGAGATACACCTGTCGTTATTTCGGAATATGCCGAAGAAACGGCTGCTGTGTTTGTGGATAAAGCAGCGATGGAGCATGCGCCGATACAATTCGCTTCTGACAAGTATGAGACCAAGATGCTGGCAGTCGACCAAGATTATTTAACAGTACAGGCTATTGATCCTAACGGTCATCAAGCAACATATCAGCTCGATCTTAAAGGCTCTTATCAGGTGAAAAATCTTGCCGGCGTGTTATTAGCTGTGGATGAGTTACGTCAACTGGGCTTTGAGATCAGTGATCAACATATTCATCGCGCGCTGAAAAACGTGCAAACAAGTACAGGAATTCAAGGGCGGTGGCAACAATTGTCTAAGGATCCATTTATCATCTGCGATACAGGGCATAACGAGGACGGAATTCATGAAGTGCTCAAAAATTTGGCGACAACGGTTTATGATAAATTGCACTTTGTGATAGGGGCAATGCGTGATAAGGATTTATCCCATATGTTGCCTTATCTGCCGAAGGATGCAATCTATTATTTCTCCGCTCCGGATATGCCGCGTGCAATGCCAGCGGATGTGTTGCGAAAAGAAGCTTTGGAATTTGGTCTAGTTGGACTCGATTATCCATCCGTGGAAGCCGCGTTTGATGCAGCAAAAGAGGCGTATCAGCAAGGTAACCTAATTTTTGTTGGCGGAAGCAATTTTGTTGTTGCGGAAGTGCTGGCTAGTTTGACGCACGAATAGGAATATCACCTTTTCTCGAAAATAAATCTGCGGGAGGAATTCATAGAAATTGATCATAAAAAGGGAGCTGCATGACGTGCAGCTCCCTTTTTATACTTTTGTACCGTTGGTCATTAGTCATTGATTGTCAATTCACCACGAATATCCTTTTCAATCCAATAGGCGACTTCTTTTTGATCTTCTAACTCACCTTGAAGATACATCAATTTAGTTACTGCCGCTTCAAATGTAAGGTCGTAGCCATTGAGCACGCCGATAGATTTAAGTCCTTGTGAAGTCTCATAACGACCTAATTCAACAGACCCTACTTTACATTGTGAAATGTTGAGGATATTTTTACCTTGTTCAATGGCTTCCTTCAATAGATCCAGAAACCAGGTGTCGGTGGTTGTATTGCCCGATCCAAATGTTTCCATAACTATGGAGCGGACATCGGAATCCAGGACTGCTTTGATAGTTTGCGCAGAGATTCCCGGAAATAATTTTAATACAGCTACCCTGTTGTCCAGTTTGGTATGTAGGATAAATTCTTTATCAATATTATTTAATAAAGCATCTGTATTGTATTTGAGGTGAATACCAGCTTCGACCAATACAGGATAGTTTGGCGATCTAAAGGCCTCAAATTTGGCCGAATTATATTTAAATGAGCGATTGCCGCGGAATAATTTATTGTCGAAAAGAATACATACCTCTTGGATAATGGAGATGCCATCCTGCTTCGCCGAAGCGATTTCCAACGCTGTCATCATATTTTCCCTGGCGTCCGTTCGGATCTCACCGATAGGTAGCTGAGAGCCGGATAAAATGACCGGTTTTTGGAGTCCTTCCAACATAAAGCTCAGTACGGAGGCCGTAAAAGCCATTGTATCGGAACCATGCAGAATAACAAAACCGTCGTAATTCGCATAGTTATCCTTAATAATTTGTGCCATTTCAATCCATATTTCAGGCTTCATGTTTGATGAATCGATAATAGGTTCGAAAGAGTGCACGGTCAGCTTATAGTCTAAGCGACTTAAATCAGGGAGATTACGTTTGATCAATTCAAAGTCGAAAGGAACGAATGTTCCTGTTTCATCTTTAACCATTCCAATGGTCCCACCTGTGTAGATAATAAAGATATTATGCATTGAGTTTTGAAATTATATACCAAATATACGTTTTGAATTTTCTGTTGTGATTTCGGCTACCTTCTCGACGGAAATCTGATGCAGATCGGCTACTTTTTGAGCGACGTAAACCAAATAGCTGCTCTCATTTTCTTTACCGCGGAAAGGGACAGGTGCCAGATAGGGTGCATCGGTCTCAAGAACGATATGCTTCAAGTCGATTTCTTTAACCACTTGATCTAAGCCCGCTTTTTTAAAGGTAACGACCCCGCCAATACCAAGGGCGAACCCTAAATCGATCGCCTGATGGGCCTGCTCCAGGCTGCCCGTAAAGCAGTGCAGAACGCCAAACAGTCTGTCGCCGTGGAGTTCTTCCAATAATTCGAACAATTCAGTAAAGGCTTCCCGGCAATGGATATCGATTGGTAGATTTAATTCTTTAGCCCATTGAACCTGAGTTCGAAAGGCGTCTTTTTGAATTTCAAGCGTGCTTTTATCCCAATAAAGATCCAGCCCGATCTCACCTATGGCATGGACTTTGTGTGTTTCCAAGCTCTTTCGGATGGTTTCTAACTCTTCCACATAGTTTTCCTTTACGTCGCAGGGATGTAATCCAAGCATGGGAAAACAATGTTCTGGATAAGCTGCTACGGTATCAAATACAGGTTTTATGGAAGCGCTATTCACATTCGGCAAAAAAAGGCGTTGTATGCCATTATCAAAGCAACGTTGTAGATGTTCTTGCAGTTTTTCGGTTCCTGCATGGTAATAAATGTGTGTATGTGTATCTGTAAGCAACATAGTTTTCTGCGTGGAAGCAGTGGGTTAGGGTAAAAACTTGTTTTTATTATTATCGAATAAAGTGGTAGACTTAATTACCAAAATTTCAATTCGATCTCCAAAGATAACTTATTAATTAGCAAAAATGAAAATTAATACAGGATTCCTTCGATTGAGATGAATTCCTTTTTCGTATCTTGGAAAACGCCATTAGGAGGAGGACCGCCCCTTCATGCCATGAGGACAGTAGTAACGATTATTATTGCCCCTTGGAAAGATAGGTCGTAATAAAAAGAGTCAGAAGTCAAACATACCGTAAGATTTACTGTTAAACAGATAAAAGAGGCGGTTGTTGTCCTATTTTTATAAGAATAAATGAATCATATGATGAATAAGAGGTTATGCCTGGGTTTGTTGACTTTGGCGTCGGTTATGTTTATAAACAAACTACATGCGCAATCATTGATTGACCCATCGGTAAAAGACATTATTCAAAAAGCCTTTCAGACAAATAAAGAATTGAAATTGAAGGCTTACGAAGTCGATAAAGCACGTCTGGAAGCTGATGGTGTTAAAGCAAATCGGTTGCCGCACGTCTCCGCACTCGGGCTATACGGTTATGTACATAGCAATGGGAGTATTGATATTCCTACAGTTAATATTCCTTTGTTGAACCTAGGCCTGTTTGAAGGAGCAACAGGATTTAGTATGCATGGGCAAGCTGCTTATGCGGGAGTGTCTGTAAAGCAGATTATCTTTTCCGGATTACAGATTCCGAATGGAATAAAAGCCTTGCAGGAGAAAGCTGCGGCACAACAATATTTAGAATCGGCCAGTCGAGAGACACTCTCAAAGGATATTATAGCATCTTTTGATCAGTTAATGTTGTTGGATGAGGTGGATAAATTAATTGTAGATTCTGAAAAGCGATTAAAGAAAGAGCAGGAAAAGGTGAATAAAGCGATTCAAAATGGACTTGCAATACCTTATGATCGAGATAAATTGAAATTGGCATTACTGGAATTGGAAGAGAAAAAGGTAGAACTTTCTGGCAATCGGGATTTGTTGTGCCAAAAGATCGAACAAGAAACTGGCGTGTCTTTTCAGGAGGTTGGTGGAATTCATTATGGACTTAAACCTATATTTTTGTCAGAGCTACCACGTGATGTCGAACAAAGATCCGAATTGAAAGCGCTAGATGCTTCTTCAAAAGCGTATGAATATCTGTATAAAAAAGAGAAGGGGGGAGCTCTTCCTGCTGTCTTTGCCTTTGGATCTGCAAACTATCTGAATGTTTTCAATTCTAAACTCACGGTGAAAGACCAACCCCTGTTTGGTACAGTCAATTTGCCACTTAATTCCATCAAGGGAAGTCCCAATGTCATGGTCGGCGTAGGGGTTAAATGGGATCTCTATACCGGCGGGGAACATCACAATAAGATTAAGCAAGTCAAACTCGATCAACATATCAATACAACCAAGCGGGAAGATACGCAGGAAAAGTTAAATCTATTATTGAGCAAGAATACAGTCACCTATACGACTGGCAACCAAAAGTTGAAAGTGGGAGAACAGCAGTTGAAAGTTGCCGAAAATAACCTTTCTATGGCTGTTAAACAGTATCAAGCCGGCTTAATAGATGTTACGGAGTTATTGGCTGCTGAAAACGATTGGTACAAAGTTAATTTGGGTTATTTTAACAATGTATTGCAGCAACGTACTGCTGCGGTCGAATTACTACATACATCAGGAAAATTATTACAAACTATACATGAGTAACATGAAGAATTTATATGGGATATTATCGTTGTTTATTTTTGTTTCTTGTACAAATCAAGTGAAGGAGAAGCCTATTGAAGGTAAGGTGGAGCGTGAGCAAGTGACGGTTGTGACAAAGGTCCCGGGAAAAATTGCGAAGCTTCTGGTTGAAGAAGGTGACTTTGTGCATGCGGGTGATACCTTGGCTATTTTGAGTATTCCCGAAGTGGATGCTAAAGAAGAGCAGGCAAAAGGGGCACTACAGTCTGCTGATGCACAATATAACATGGCAGTCCGGGGCGCTACGAAAGGACAACTCGTGCAATTGCAAGCGAAGGTTGATGGACTTAAGGAACAATATGAATTTGCGAAAAAATCTATAGGTCGCTTGGATGCCCTTCTGCAGGACAGTCTTATTCCACAACAAAAGTACGACGAGACCTACGCCAAATATCAGGGAGCCAAAAATCAATATCTTGCAGCACAGGCTGAATTAGCTGAAGCAAGGGGTGGGGCTAGACAGGAACAGCAGATTATGGCCTTGGGGCAAAAAGAACGTGCACTTGGAGCGATCTCTGAAGTCAATGTTGCTGCGCAGGAGAAATATGTCATTGCTCCACAGGACATGAGTGTGGAGACGATTAATCTGAAAGTCGGTGAATTGGCGATGGCTGGTTATCCCATTATAAATGGTTTCCTCGATCGATCGACCTATTTTAGATTCACATTGCCCGAAAATAAAATGGGAAAACTTCAAAAAGGAGGGGCCGTGGAAGTAGAAATTCCTTATTTGAATCATAAAAAGGTTAAAGCGAAGGTGATTAGTATTAAAGCCTTAAATTCGTATGCAAGCATCGCCTCAGCTTATCCTGATTTCGATCCGCAACAGGCTGTATTTGAATTGAAGGTTATCCCTGAAGATGCTGCCGGTAGCAAAGATTTGTTAACAAAAACGCTTGTGGTTCTCCATGCGAATTAAAGAGCTTGACTGTGAAAAAATTTTTAGAATTGATCCAACGAGAGTTTAAGCTCTTCTTCAATAATAAAGTGCTATTGATGCTTTTTCTGGGGGCACCTGTATTGTACGGTGTTTTGGTGGGGCACGTCTATCAACAAGGTAAGGTAACGCAGATGCCGATCATTGTGGTTGATGAGGATAATAGCCCCTTAAGCAGTTCATTTATTGATATGCTTTCCGATAATGAGAGTATTGACGTTGCCCGTGTATTACCGTCCTTATTTGATTCAAAAGATATTGCCATGCAATATGAGGCAACAACGATTGTGCATATTCCTAAGGGTTTTGCATCTGGAGTACAACAGGGACGTTTGCCCGAAATGACTGTTTTCGTAGATGGTGCCAATACGTTGACCTCCAATACAGCCATGATGGCTGTTAATGTTTGTGCCTCGACGTTGAAAGCGGGCATACAGATTCAGGCTCAAATGAAACGTGGTGTTCCCGCAAAGATTGCTGCACAGCAGTACGAACCTTTTAAGACAACTTTTGTTAAGCAAAATATCCGAAGTGGAAATTACCTGTATTTTATGCTGCCGGGAGTGCTTATTACCGTGCTGCAGCAGGTCTTGCTCTTAGGCTTGGCTTTGTCTTTTTCCTCCGAATTTGAAGGTAATACATTTCCAGAGCTTGTACGTAAAATCGGTAATCCAATTGGGCTTATTCTTGTTAAGATATTACCTTATGTTTTGATGTCTATTGGTATTCTGGTTTTATATTGGGGTTTTGGTCAGTATTACCGTATGCCTTTACAGGCCGAGTTTGGGCGCTTTGTCCTGTGTACTTTCGTCTTTCTGCTCGCCGTATGTTTTATCGGTGTACTCGTCAGCATTGTCCTACCTTCGCAATTGAAATCGACAGAAGTCCTTATGGTCATTGCAACGCCAGCATTTATCTTGAGTGGCTTTACCTGGCCGTCGAGTCTAATGCCAGGATGGGTACAGGCAATAGCAAATGTAATCCCATCAACCCATTATCTACGAATTTTTAGGTTAATGTTTATTCAGCATGCTGAAAATTACCATACCGATAAGGCCCTGATCGCATTAACCATCATTATGATCATCAGTTTTATATTGGCCGTAGTAATACTGTGGCTCAAAATACGGAAGATCAAAAAAGAAGATAAGAAGGTTAACGCATAACCAATAAAAACAGGAATAACAAAAAAGCGGTTTCATTTTGGTGAAACCGCTTTTTTGTTAACTGAAATTTACAGTCAAATTATTTTTTTGCTGCTGGAGCTTTCGTTGCAGGAGCTGTTGCCGCTGGAGCAGTAGTTCCAGTAGGCGCTACCATGCCTGGAGTTGTTGCTGTAGGAGCAGGAACTTTTCCAGGTTTAATATCCAATACTTCTACTTCAAATACTAAAGGAGCATATGGAGGGATAACACCTGAAGGGCGATCGCCATAAGCCAAAGATGAAGGAATGACTAAAGTTGCTTTTGTACCTTTGTTAAACAATTGGAAAGCTTCAGTCCATCCTGGGATCACACCATCAACACCTAATTGGAACTTTAATGCCTCATAAGGACGTTGAGGGTTGAAAACTTTCTCTTTTTTAGCTACATCTGGAAGATTTGTATCAAATACTTTTCCTGTAGTTAATGAACCTACATAGTTCACATGAATAGAATCACCTACTTTTGCATTTGTTCCTGTTCCAGGTTTCGTGATTACGTATTGAAGACCTGAAGCTGTTTTTGTTGTTTTCAAGTTTTTATCCTTGATATATTTTTCAAGTTTAGCTGGTTCAGCAGCTTTGTGTTTGTTCAATTCTTCTTCAAAATATTTCTGAACTTGTTCGCCCAATTGTTGGTCTGTCAATTTTCCTTTTTTGAAGTGTTTTTTGACTTTGATCGAATAAACAATGAATTTATCTGCAAACTCTGGTTTTGGTTGGTGTGTTTTAGCAGCCATAGAATCCAAGTTGATTTTGAATACCAAGCTATCGCCTTCACCTACGTATTTGAATAAACCAGTAGGGTCACCTGGATTTTTTGCGATGATACTATCTGGATATAATTGAACGATTTGAGGGACTCCCATGTCATATGTACTTTGCATTGTAGAATCTCTGTCCGTTTTCACAACCATGTCAAGTGCTAATAAATCGCCTGATACTGCTTTTTCTTTTGCATTATCATCTACGATTTTATACTCAAGACCACCTTCAGCCTTTTTGAATTTTTGGCATGACGTCATCAAAAGACCGGCAGCCGCGAAAAATAGAATTGCTTTCTTCATTTTCTAATGTATGTTACGATATCTTATTTTGTTAATATTTCTTTATAATTTGGTAAAACCGATTTGAATTTAGCAATCACTGCTTCGAGGCTTTCTTTCGAATTACCGCCTGAAGCGTTAAGATGCCCACCCCCATTGAAATATAATTTACAGATCTCATTGCAAGGAACTTCTCCAATCGAACGCAAAGATAGTTTAATTTGTTCATTTCTGTCAATAATTAAAGCAGCCAATCGAATTCCTTTAATTGAAAGTGCATAATTGACCAGTCCTTCGGTATCGCCGGTGATAACTTCAAACTGCGTGAGATCCGCTTTGGTTACATGGATAATGGCGGTGTTATATTCGTGGATAACCTCTAGACGATTCAGTAGACAGAATCCTAAGAATTTCAGGCGGCTTTCAGACGAACTATTATAAATCTCTTCGTGAATAGCCCAGTTTTGTGCGCCGCAATCAATGAGTGATGCAATGATGCGGTGAATTTCAGCAGTAGTCGAACGGAAGCGGAAAGAGCCCGTATCGGTCATAATACCGGTATATAGGCATGTCGCCATGTCTGCACTGATATGGTCTGGATCTTGCATCTCATGGATCAAGAAGCGATAGATCAATTGTGCGGTCGCCGCTGCAGATGAATCCCAAAAAGCGTAGTCTTCAAATCCTTCCGGATCCAAATGATGATCAATCATACATTTGATTCCCTTCGCTTGACGAATAGGTTCACCCATTTCGTGAATACGGGCAAGACCATTGAAATCCAAGCAGAAAATTAATTCAGCTGCGTCAATCTGTTGATTGTGCAGGTCAATACCCTGTGTATAAATTTGTACATTTTCCAAGCCAGGTAGCCAATCCAAAAAAGCAGGAAAGTCTGATGGTACAATGAGATTTACCTGGTGTCCTTTCGAGGTCAACCAAAAGTACAATCCTAAAGATGAACCCAAAGCGTCCCCATCTGGTTTGTAGTGCGTTGTAATTACAATACGTTTTGGTTCAGCCAATAACTCTTTTAATTCTTCCGATTTCAGCATAGTCATATTAAGTCTGCAAACCTACTATAAAAAAATTAGATTAGACAAATTTTTTATAAAGATCTTTTAGCATCTTAGAGCATTTGGTGTTGATTTTAAAAAATTGATTTTCAGGTTTTTAAAACTTATATACATAGATCTTGAAATCCCGCTTCATGCAGATTAGATAATTGGCATTGTCGCCATAGTTAATCGGTCCATAATAGAATTTTGAAAAACCTTCTACAGGGAATCCTTCCTGAACCAGGCCATCAGATCCGAAGACATAGATCATGCGATTGTCGGTTCCTACGCCAATGATATCAGATTTACCTATTCGTTTAAAAAACAACGGTCTGTTACTGGCCTCTTCGATGAATTTATATTCAAAGTAGGAAGAAGAGTCTCTTGCACTGTAGGCATTCAGTTTGTTGTTGGCTAGAATAACAAAGTCTCTGTCAGCACCACCGCTAATATCTTCAAAATTAAAGAACGCATCTTTGCCCCAGTCACCCAGTTTTATTTTTTTGGTTTCGCCCTCGAAAGGAATTTTGAAGACACTACCTTTATTGTTTGCCAAGTAGATGAAGGAGTTCTTTTCATCCGACGCTGCAACTAAACCAATTGGATTTTTAACACTTTCCCCATCGGTATCCAATGTTTTTTTATGGATGACCTTACCATTTTGATCAAAGAAATAGACGGAAGCAGTGCTTGTACCGGCAATAATATAATTGGTCTGCCCTAAACTGGTTGTTTTTAAATCGAATAAAATTCGCCCGTCCACGCTATTATTTTCAAAGCCCTCCACTTTTTTGCCGTCGAGTGTATAGGCAAGAATGCGGTCTGTTGCGGGAATGTAAATACGTTGCTCTTTATTGAAGGTGGCAATTGTAGCCCCATAAGTTGCCGAGTATGGCAATTCAACTGAAAAACCGGTTCGGTTTTTACCATCTGGCATAAAACGATATAAGCGGTTTTTTGTAACGGCGATAATACTGAGATCCTGTAACTGAATTGGCTCGCCCAAAATTTCACCTTGGAAGAGGTTCTGCCAAAGCTCTTTTCCATCCGGCGAAAATGCATGTACCGTGTGATCTTGTTCTTGAATCAGGATAAACTTATTCTTCCCATCTTGATCTAAAATCCAAGGTTTATTGATAATTCGGTTCTCCAGTTGAGCTGTCCATTCTGGTTTGCCCCCCAGTCTCGTATCACTCTTAAAGAGTGCATATAAACTGGACGAAAATGTGCCTTGGTTGCCACTTAGCTGATAGGACCATGAATAGAAATTTTGAAAGCCATATTCATCCTCATCTTTAAAGTTCTTTGCGAAATCAGCTTTTAAGTTATCCAGAATATTGCTTTTACCAGCCTTAGGTTCTAAATAGAACGTTACGTTACTGCGGCTATTCTGCAATGCTGCATGATTTTTGAAAATTGCAGTACCCGAAAGAAATTGCTTTTCCCGGAAAGATTCACGATAATCTCGCAAGATGCCTGTTCGGCTAGCAACAACCATGATATTGTCTACAATGGTGAAATAGGGTCGGGTAAAGCTCTTGAAAGGTTCTCCAAATAATGCATGTAAAAGATTCGAATATTTAAATTGATAGATCGAATCCCCTACAGCAGTACTGAATTTCTTAAGATTATCGGCAAATTGTGTGGAATCCGAAATGCTAATCAAACCAATCGCATCCTGATTGTCCAGTTCCGCGAGTGCAAATTCATCGTTGAAAATTGGCGCAATGATACTGTCAAATGATACTTTGCTGTCTTCTTCAAAGTTTTTTATACTTTTCGTCAATCGAGCATCTTCTTTTTGTTGTACTAACAATGCTTTTAATCCGCTGCGAAAACTATGGGGATCAGAGATACTAAAGTCTATATAAGATGCTGCATTTTTAGGGAGATAGTTCCCCAGAGCTTGCACTTGAGCCGTCTGCGTGGCAAATAACTGTAAGTAGCTATTTTTGCTCGCCGTGAGATCTGTTTCACCCTTAAAGATAAAAGCATCCTTTTTGAAATTCATGTTCCAGGACGTTTGGCCCTTCAGCGAATCGATCAGGTTGAGATAGGTACCAAATTTGGATTTCATTAATATTCGAGCAATTTGCGACAGTTGCTCATTGAAAAAATAGAGACTAAGTGGTGTGTTTTTATTATTATGGTTTACGAAGAACTCGATTTGTTTGGTACTTATTTTCTTAACCTGTTTATCAAAGATCTGGGAAAGCACCTGCTTAGAGTAGCTGGCGAAAATGATTTCGTGGGAATAGGCACAATAAAGTGTACTATCCTTAGTACCTTGATTAAGCCCATAAAATCGTTGGCCTAAGGTGTCAAAGGGTTGTATCTTGTAGTTTTTACCGACGTTTCCAAGCAATGTTGCCAGCGCGTTATTATCAATGCTTTGACCAACCTGGACGCTATATAGCGGAGTAATTTGATCTTTTTCCTGGTGAAAGGACAGTAATATTTGCTGCCCCGCTACAAGAGGTGCTACCTGTTCGCTACGTAATAATTCGTCTTTAAGACGTTCCAAATTACTGAAATTGCGTTGGCCAATAATGGCTTTAAAGAGCTCATAGTCGTTAAAGATCGTATCTACAGTCTGATCATTGGCAAAGGAGGCAATGGCTAATGTATTTTCAGGAAGATATTGTAAAGCTTTAGAATCTTGTTTATTGTTTTTATTGAAGTCTCCAAAAAGATAGATCGTGGCCGCGATGACCGCGATGAATAATATAACAGTGATGATGATTGTTTTTTTCATCCTTTTTATTTTTTTCAATGCCTGATAAGAACTCGAATAAATCGTCACTAACCCGCTGGTCGATACGATTAAAAATGCAGTTTTTAGCAGAACAACTATTTATGAGGTACTCATTTTCTTTTCAGCAGATAAGTACACTAAACTTGTTTTTTAAATGGTGATGAAGTTATCATGCGGCAGATGTTTATCAAGGATATACAAATCTTGAACCTCGTTCAAGATCTTGGTGAGCTGCACGATGCTCATGATGATTCATACGTAAAACAAACCTAATAAAAATATATGGGAAGAGATAGAAAATCGTTGCTATAATGCGCCTTTGTAATAGAAATTTAACAAAAAATTCCTTATTTTGCTCTGTTTTTAATACATTTATCGCTAGAAACTCATTTTCAGCATTCACTTTAACATAATGAATAAGAAAATCATTTTAGCCGCTTCGTTGTTGGGAGCATTAGCTGTAATATTAGGTGCCTTTGGCGCTCATGGTCTAGAAGGAAAGGTAAGTACATATCATATTGAAACTTGGAAAACTGCAAACCAGTATCATTTCTATCATACCTTCGCCCTGTTATTTTTATCTACTTTTTCGCGAGCAAAGACGTACTCGATTAAAGTATCATTTATTGCTTTCCTCATTGGTATACTTTTTTTCTCAGGATCGTTGTATGTCTTAAGTGTGCGAGAAATAACCGGCTTTGGCAATCCGTCTATTTTAGGACCTATCACGCCTTTGGGAGGATTGTCTTTGATCGTTGGCTGGGTTGCGCTATTTATAGCAGCGCTAAAAAATAAATCGTAATCCTATTTAATTGCCTATGTCGATACGAAATCATATTCGTATTTAATCATAACAGAGCCTTCTTGAATAAATTCAGGAAGGCTTTTTTAGGTTACAATGGATTGACCAGTGATCGCTTGGCTTTCACACTCCGATGTCGCGTTGGCGCCGTATGATTGTAGACGGTTTTATGCATTGCCGGAGTCGTTTGACCGCTATTCCTGAAGGTTTTTTTGTACTTTTATACCATAATTTGAATTTATGTCCAATCCACAATCTACGATTTTTAGTGAAAGAGATACGCTGTTTGTTGATGTGGTCCTACCACTAGCATTAGCAAGAACATATACGTATCGTATTCCGGTTGACTGGAACGATCGTGTGCAGGTTGGTGTACGTGTCATCGTGCAATTTGGACGGAATAAGATCTATTCTGCGGTTGTCAAGTCCATTAGCCAGGAAGCACCAAAGCACTATGAAGCAAAGTATATTTTGGACATCATTGATGAAAAACCCATTGTCAATTTAGCTCAGTTTAAACTGTGGGACTGGCTAGCCGATTATTACATGTGTAGTTTGGGCGAAGTCATGCAGGCTGCGCTGCCCTCGGCATTGAAGCTGGCCAGTGAGACCAAAGTCGTTTCATCGATTGGGGAAGAATTTGACCGTTCCACACTATCAGATAAGGAGTATCTCATCATCGAAGCTTTGGAGGTGGCGGGAGAACTAAAAGTCAATGATATTGTGAAATTGCTGGGACAAAAAACAGTCTTCCCTATATTAAAACAATTATTTGACAAAGGAATTGTTTTGATTTCTGAAGAGATTACAGAACGATATAAACCCAAGACCAAAGCATTTTTGCGTTTTGCGCCCGACTTTCGAAATGAAGATGCAAAAAGAGAATTGTTGGACAGCTTAAATCGTGCACCAAAACAACAAGATGCGGTATTGGCATTTATGCAGCTGGTCAAAAAAACGGAGGAAATTACGCGACCCATGTTGACGGAGGCCTCAGGCTGTGGTAACGGTGCAATTACGGCTTTGATTGACAAAGGTGTTTTTGAAATAAAGGAAAAGGTTGTATCCCGGTTTCAGGGGGAAGATATCGAACTGGATGCCAATTTTCAATTTAATGAAAATCAGCAAAGGGCTTATACCGAAATACAAGCGTCGTTTGAGGAGAAGGACGTTACACTGTTGCATGGTGTGACTGCTTCGGGAAAAACACAAATTTATATACGGCTTATTGAACAAGCAATCGCTGCGGGAAAATCAGCTCTCTATCTACTGCCTGAGATTGCGCTGACAGCGCAGATTACAGCGCGCTTAAAGTTGCATTTCGGCGATAAACTGGGGGTGTACCACTCTAAGTTTAATGATAATGAACGTGCCGAGGTGTGGCATAAAGTCATGAAGAATGAATTTCAGGTTGTGATTGGGGCTCGTTCTTCCGTCTTTCTGCCATTTCAGGATTTAGGGATCATCATCGTTGATGAAGAGCACGAAAGCTCCTATAAGCAGTTTGATCCAGCCCCACGTTACCATGCCCGCGATACGGCCATTTACCTCGGATTTCTACATCAGACCAAAGTACTATTGGGATCCGCGACGCCTTCTTTGGAAAGTTATTACAATGCCAAAGCTAAGAAGTATGGCTTTGTGCAGCTGCTTGAGCGTTATGGCAATGCCCAATTGCCAAGTATTGAGTTGGTGAATATTCCCGAAGAAGGAAGAAAGGAAAATATGTTTTCCTATTTTTCGGGTATCTTGTTAAAGGCAATTGAAGAAGCTGTAAAAAATAAAGAGCAGGTTATATTATTTCAAAATAGACGTGGGCACACGACAATGATCCAGTGTAATACCTGTGGATTTGTTGCAAAATGTGTCAATTGTGATGTCAGCTTAACCTATCACAAGAGCTCTAATATGATGCATTGCCATTACTGTGGTCATGTGGAGCCTCCACTTCGTGTTTGTCCAGCCTGTGGAATGCCCCATATCGAAAGTAAAGGCTTCGGTACAGAACGGGTAGAGGAAGAACTTGAAATCCTGATGCCCGAAATCCGCATCGGTCGCTTGGATCTGGATTCCACAAAAGGCAAATATGGTTTCGACAAAATTATCACGGCTTTTGATGAGCATGAATTTGATGTTCTTATAGGGACACAAATGGTCGCTAAGGGGCTCGATTTCGGAAGAGTAAGCCTTATTGGTGTTGTCAATGCAGATACGATCATTAACTTTCCGGATTTCCGTTCGTATGAACGATCATTTTCGTTATTTTCCCAGGTAGCAGGACGCGCAGGTCGACGTGAAGCCGGCGGAAAAGTTATCATCCAGAGCTACACCACGAATCATCGGGTGTTAGAACAGGTGGTCAATAACGATTATGAAGGGATGTTTATGACTGAAATTACAGAACGTAAAAACTATCTTTATCCTCCTTTCTACCGTCTTATTCGGATTGATATTAAACATACGGATTTTCAGAAATGCTATGATTCGGCCAATCGTTTTGCCTCGGCGCTGCGGCAACAGTTGGGTGCAAGGGTATTGGGACCGGAGCCGCCTTTAGTTTCTCGTGTGCGGAATAATTTTATCCAGACCATTACCTTGAAGATTGAGCGAACAAATATTAGTATTGCAAAGGTCAAGGAATTGATCCGTTCGGTGCTCCTCGATTTTGAAATCGATAAAACCAATGCTGGTGTGCGCGTTCAGGTCGATGTAGATCCCTATTAGTGACAGCTATTGCCCGCATTAACTTGTAAAAACGAGCGTTCTTGGTAAACTTAAATCACATGCGCTTATCGTTTTCTTCGCGGCCAAATTCAAGAGGTCAACGGAGGTTGAGCCTAAGGGAAAGATGATTCGGAAAATAAAGCAAATTAACTTGAAAATACGTACAGTGTTGGTATTGAATTATTTGTGATTAATTCTGTTTAATGTGCCTTTTAAAAGGTAAATTTGAAACATCATGGCGTACAAGTTTATTGATAATTATCGGGAGAAAGGTGCTCGTAAGAAATTGGTTGAACATCTAAAAAGCCGGGGCATTGCGGACCAGAAAGTATTAGATGCCATTGGCAAGGTACCACGTCACTATTTTTTTGATGAAACATTCTGGAATCAGGCCTATCGGGATATTGCTTTTCCAATAGGTGACGGACAAACAATTTCGCAGCCGTATACCGTCGCCTATCAATCTGAACTGCTCCACGTGAAAAAAGGAGATAAAGTACTGGAAATTGGTACGGGATCGGGGTACCAAACCTGTATCTTGTTGGAACTTGGCGCAGAGGTGTATACTATCGAACGTCAGGAAAACCTATATCAACGAACCATTCAAGTGTTGCCCTACATGGGCTATAAACCAAATTTCTTTTTAGGTGATGGCTCCAAGGGAATCGAAGAGCACGCCCCTTATGACAAAATTATTGTCACTGCAGGTGCGCCTTTCGTGCCAGAGGTTATGTTGAAGCAGTTGAAAATGGGCGGAATTTTTGTGATCCCTGTAGGAGACGAAAAATCGCAAAAGATGATGACGATCATTCGGGTAGGTGAAAATGATTTTGACCGTATCGAATTGGATACGTTTCGTTTTGTGCCTTTGGTGGGTGATCAAGCTTGGTAGGAGATCCATTCAACCAGTTCCGATGGCCTCCCCCAAGGTCTGCGAGTGACAATCGAGCCCTTGTTTCTTGAGCAGATGCAAAATAGCCATGATTAAATTGAAATGAACGTGAAAGAATAAATATTCACCTTATGACGCCAACTGCAATACAATATGACCAGAAGCATCGCGAAACCGCTTCAACTGTGGTCAAATTAAATAAACAAGTCAACACGCTCAGCTTGTCGCGGCTATTTGTGATACTCGGTGGCGGAGCGTTGTTATTTTATACCTTTCAACTGGAAAGCCTTCCGCTGGTTTTTTTCTGCTTTTTTGGACTATTGTTCCTATTTGCCTATCTGGTGCGGAAGCAGAGCCAGTTAGAGCTTCAGAAGAACTATTTTGAAGCTTATTTGAAAGTTTTGGCAAATGAACAGGCCCTAGCAGAAGGGAAACTAAACATGTATGACCATGGTGAGCATTTCGAAAACGGAGCTCATCCTTATAGCTCCGATATGGATATCTTTGGCACATACTCCTTATTCGCGCAGATAAATCGGGCAACGACCAAACAGGGGATTGATCTTTTGGCTTCTTGGCTTGATGCGCCTCTCCAAAGCAATCAAATTCAACGCAATCAAGAAGCATCACAGGAACTCGAAAATGAATCCGAATGGATATGGGATTTTCAGGCAAAGCTCTTGGCCAATCTGAACCATAAATTGGATATCAAGGCATTTTTGACAAATTACTTTCAAGACCGAAATTTTCAATTCGGAAATGCTTTTATGCGATTTTATATCAAAGCAGGCCCTGTTTTATTTTTGGTCGTTTTAGCGGGCAGCTTTTTCGTGCCAAAATTGGCTGGAGTGGCAACCTTGATAGGACTATTTCATATTCTTTGGGCATTGGCCAAAGCAGGAAGTGTGAGTATGTTCTCGTCGCGAATAGACAAAATTGGTGGCGTGCTGGGATCATATGCAGATGCGATTCAATCGATCGAAGACCACGCATGGAAGTCTATTGCTATGCAGGAGATCGCCGGAGAGCTAAAACAAAACCAGGGAACAGCATCCATTTCCTTTGCCTTTAAAAAATTAGCTGGTCTTATTAACAACTTGGACGCACGGAATAATGTCTTTGTTGGGCTATTTCTAAACCTATTTCTCCTTTGGGACTTTAGACAAGTATTGGCTATTGTTGATTGGAAGAATAAATACGAAAACGAGATTCTGAATTCATTCGATACCTTGGCTAAGGTGGAGGCTGTCACTAGTCTTGCTATTTGGAAGAGAAACCATTCGTCTTATAGTTATCCAGTAATTTTGGATAATCCGCTGGAAAATAAGATTGACGCGCAAGGGTTATATCATCCACTGATCCCAAGCAGTCAGGTCGTCGCCAATGATTACAGTAGTATAGATCATCGTGTTGCTTTGGTAACAGGTTCAAACATGGCTGGAAAGAGTACATTTCTGCGGACAGTAGGTATTAATGCAATTTTGGCTTATGCCGGAGCTGCGGTTGCAGCGACTTCTTTTCAGCTCCCGATTTACAAACTAATATCCTATATGCGCATCAAGGATAACCTGAATGAAAGTACGTCGACATTTAAAGCAGAACTGAATCGGATGAAATTTATATTGGATACAGTTTCAGTACATAGCGATAGCTTTTTTCTAATCGATGAGATGCTTCGTGGAACAAATTCAGTCGACAAATATCTTGGCTCCCGTGCAATCATAAAGAAACTGGTTCGATTGGACGGTAAGGGTATGGTGGCTACACACGACTTACAACTGTCCAGTTTACAAGAGGAATTCCCGGGAGATATCAAAAATTATCATTTTGACATTCGTGTTGATGCGGGGCAGATGCTGTTTGATTATAAGCTGAAGATAGGGGAATGTAAGATATTCAATGCGTCGCTTTTATTGAAAGGTATAGGCGTGGATATTGACGAAAATATGGAATAAAAATGACGGAACTGGAGCTAGATTGGTTTACATTTGTCTCCTCTTAAATCCACTAAATAAAACAATAAATGACTTTACAAGAACGTATTGATTTATCAGAAACACATGTTTGCACGACCGTGTTTCCGTTTTTGACAAATCATCACGATACTTTGTTCGGCGGCAAGGCGATGTCCATTATGGACGAAGTATCGTTTATGGCTGCGACACGATTTTGCCGCAAAACGTTGGTGACTGTATCGACAGACCGTATTGACTTCAATAAGGCAATTCCTTCCGGAAGTATTATTGAAGCGGTCGCGCGGGTTCAAAATGTAGGCCGGACCAGCTTGAAGGTGAAGGTCGACATATTTTTGGAACATATGTACAAGGAAGGAAGAGAATTGGCCATTGAGGGTGTTTTTACATTTGTTGCCCTTGATGAAAACAGACAGCCAATTCCAGTCCTTGAAGGCTTGGATATTGAATAAAATTTTAGCTTCCGAATGCGGAAACTCGAGAGAGATTTTTTAAAATTATAACATGGAAAAGGGTCGCAGATTGCAATGCGACCCTTTTTGTCATTCGTTTCTCTTGATTGGGCTGAGGTCGTTAAGTTCTTCGGCTGTAAATAAACGATAATGAACTTTGAAAGTTTTACCCAGTGGGGTTTCCAATGAGAATCCCCCCGGACCAAATCCATCCAGCACATCGAGTGTGAAATGCGCATGTTTCCAATATTCAAAGAGATCCCGATCCACCCAAAACTCATATCCTTCGGCTAATCCGATCATGGCGTCATTTTTCCTAGGAAAATAACCTCCTTCCTCAAAACACTGTGGCTGTGTACCCTCGCAGCAACCTCCGGCCTGATAAAACATTAATTTACCATGCTTCGCTTCAAGTTCATGAATGAGCTCCCTGGCTTTTTCAGTGATGTCTAGTCTATTGATCATGGTGAAATTCGTTTATGTGTTTTAGCGTTGACGAATAGGAAATTCAGCTGAAGGGGCAGCATTTGCTCCCCCTAAACTCGGGTATCTAGCTGTTCGAAAAGAATACCCGGTACGCTTCAGTTAAAAGAAACCAAGTTTTTCTTTACTGTAGGAAATCAACATATTTTTAGCCTGTCTGTAATGGGCAAGCATCATTTTATGGTTTTCCCGTCCAATTCCTGATTGTTTGTATCCGCCAAATGGGGCACCCGCTGGGTAGGAGTGATACTGATTTACCCAAACACGTCCTGCTTGTATGGCACGCGGGATCTGATAAAGCTGATGTGCATCTCGGGTCCATACACCTGCTCCGAGACCATACATGGTGTCGTTGGCGATAGCAATTGCTTCTTGTTCATCCTTGAACGTGGTGACTGCAAGCACGGGACCGAAGATTTCTTCCTGGAAAATACGCATGCTATTATCGCCTTTGAATAGGGTAGGTTTGATGTAGTAGCCTTCTTCAAAACCAGCACCGACATTGTTTTCATCACCGCCGGTCAATACTTCGGCCCCTTCTTCTTTGCCAAGTTTAATATAGGACATAATTTTGTCCTTTTGGATCTTCGATGCCTGAGCACCCATCATTGTTGTTGGGTCTAATGGATCGCCCACTTTGATCTGATTAACCCGATCGACTACTTTAGCGATAAATTTTTCATAAATGTCCTCCTGGATCAGTAAACGAGAAGGACAGGTACAAATTTCGCCCTGATTGAGTGCGAATAATACGGCTCCTTCCACTGCTTTGTCCAAAAATGCATCGTCTGCATCCATAACCGAACTAAAGAAAATATTGGGCGATTTCCCACCCAATTCTAGGGTTACCGGAATGATATTTTCAGTCGCATATTGCATAACCAAACGTCCAGTTGCTGTGGAACCAGTGAATGCTGCTTTGGAAACCTTTGGGTTTGTGACCAAAGAACGACCAAGTTCTGCGCCGAAACCGTTAACGATATTGACTACTCCGGCAGGAATCAGATCACCGATAATCTCCATAAGGACAAGAATGGATGTGGGTGTACTTTCAGCAGGTTTTAATACGACGGTGTTCCCTGCGGCAAGGGCCGGAGCTAGTTTCCATACGGCCATTAGAATCGGGAAATTCCATGGAATAATCTGTGCAACAACTCCGATTGGTTCGTGTACAATCAGTGACACTGTATTGCTGTCCAATTCGCTTATGGACCCCTCTTCAGCGCGGATTACACCAGCAAAATACCTGAAATGGTCGATTGCCAATGGGATATCGGCATTTAATGTTTCACGTACCGCTTTTCCGTTGTCTATCGTTTCAACGGCGGCGATATATTCTAAATTAGCTTCAATGCGGTCAGCAATTTTATTGAGGATAATACTTCGTTCTGTAGCCGAGGTTTGTCCCCAAGTTTCAAAAGCTTTAGCGGCGGTGTCGACAGCGAGATCCAGATCTTCTTTTGTTGAATGGGCAACTTGAGTAAACACTTTTCCATCTACCGGCGAAATATTATCGAAGTATTTTCCTTGAATTGGTGCGACAAATTTACCACCAATGTAGTTGTCATATCGTTCTTTGAACGATGGTCTTTTGATTGCGCTCATATGGTTTATTTATTAATTATTTTTAATCCCTTCTTATCAAAGTTAGCCAGCAATTATTCAATGGTGTAGCAGAATTGATCCAAAACATAGCACAATTGTGGCACATAACTTTCGCTCATAGTTTATTTTATTTATTATATTTGATTGACTGCCAATTATATTTAATTGTTGCACTATGGAAAATAGGACGCTGATTCATACATTGCCATTTTCGCGGAAGGGGGAGCTCAGCACATTAGTGGAGAACCGACGCGCATTTACGTTAGATAGCTTGGAGCTTAATATCTACGAAACATATCGGATATCGCAGCATGTACCTTTATGTTTTGATGATTTGGTTATGATTAATATGATCCAGGGTAAAAAAATCATGCATTTGGAGAATGTAAAGGCTTTTGACTATCTGCCCGGTCAGATGATGGTGTTACCTGCATCGGTGGCTATGCATATTGATTTTCCAGAAGCGACCCTCGACCAGCCCACGCAGTGTACCGCTTTAACAATTCATAGAGAGAAGATAGCAGCAGTCTTAGATTATCTAAATGAGTTTTATCCAAAAGAACATGTCAATCAATGGCGGCTTGATCCGGAGTTTTTTCACCTGTACAATTCGACTGAGCTTGCCGATCTGGTGAACAAGTTGTTTCAGATCATTATTAGTGAAAATCCGTTGAAAGATGTGCTTGCAGATCTGACCTTTAAAGAGCTTACGATTCGGCTACTTCAGTCACAGTCGATGATGGCATTAAAAATTGGGAAGTCGCCCAACAAAGTACTGTTACACGTGCAGGAATTTATTCAGAAACATATTACCGAGAAAATTTCAATTGGTCTATTGGAGCGGACTGCTCACATGAGCAAAGCGAGCCTTACGCGGATGTTTAACCGTGAACTTGGACTTAGTCCAATGGAGTATGTGATCCAACAGCGTATCGAGAAGGCAAAAAAGATGCTTTTACTCACCCGTAATGTAAAGGAGTCGTGCTATGGGGCAGGATTTAATGATGTCAACTACTTTGTTCGGCTTTTTAAAAGCAGGGTAGGCATGACGCCAGGCGCATTTGTCCTGGCGCGTTAACCTAAAATTTCATCACGCGATCAAGCTCACGTTTAACATCTCTTTCTTTGATGTTTTCTCGTTTGTCAAAATCTTTTTTACCCTGTGCCAAGGCAATTTCAACTTTGGCAAACCCCCGGGCACTGATAAAGATGCGTAGGGGTACAATGGTAAAACCACGTTCTTCCCCTTTCTCTTTCAGTTTTTTTAATTCTCTTTTTGTCAATAGCAGTTGACGGTCGCGTTTTGCTTCATGGTTATAGAAAGATCCCATGGAATATTCGGCAATGTGCATGTTACGGATGTATAATCCGTCCTCAAAAAAACTACAGAAACTATCGTTAATATTTGCCTTTCCTTCGCGTATGGATTTTATTTCTGTACCCAATAATCGAATTCCTGCAATGTACTTGTCCAGTAAGTGGTATTCAAAAGAAGCTTTTTTATTTTTTATATTGATATCTGAAGATAAAGCCATATATTGTTGTATATTAGTAAGTCTATACCATTGCTATTGCAATGAACCTAAATGTAACTAATTATAGGATAATTTAAAGTTCGCAAATATAATTATTAAAATTGTCTTATTTTAAAGTAGAATTGTGTGGGGCGGATGTTAGCGGAGTATTAAAATAAAATTAACTGTTTTGGGCGATGTGTTAAAAATATGACTAAATTTAAGTGAAAGTCAGATTATGTTTTCGTATGTTTGCAACGTTTTTTGGAATTATTGTGAATATATACAACGTAGCATTTCAACTTACATTGTGGATATAGCAGATTTTTAGTCGGAGACCGAGTTTTTTATATAAAAGTCCAATTCGATAATTTTGTTTGTTACAATAACATCTAAAAGTTAGAAATAGTTTTAGAAATACCTTTTTATCGCATGAGTAAAGGAAAGTTAGGCGAGAAAATATCGCAATTTAAGATTGTTGAGGAGTTGAAAGCTAAGGGCTTATATGCCTATTTTAGACCTATTCAATCAAAACAAGATACCGAAGTAAAAATCGATGGTAGACGTGTGTTGATGTTTGGTTCTAACTCTTATTTAGGGTTAACGACTGATACACGTATTATAAAAGCAGCGCAAGATGCTTTGGAAAAGTATGGTACTGGATGTGCTGGATCTCGTTTCTTAAACGGTACGTTGGATATTCACGTGGAACTGGAAGAAAAATTATCTGCTTATGTAGGTAAAGAAGCCGCTATTCTGTTTAGTACAGGATTCCAATCAAATCTAGGGCCTTTGTCATGTCTAATGGGACGTAATGATTATATTTTGTTGGATGAGCGTGACCACGCATCAATTATTGATGGTAGCCGTTTGTCTTTTTCCAAAGTAATCAAATACGGACACAATAATATGGAGGACTTACGTGCTAAGTTATCACGCCTACCTGAGGATAGTGCGAAGTTAATTTGTACGGATGGTATCTTTAGTATGGAGGGGGATATTGTTAATTTGCCTGAACTTACGTCGATTGCCAATGAGTTTGATGCTGCAGTAATGGTCGACGATGCACACAGTTTAGGTGTTATTGGGCACAAAGGAGCTGGTACAGCTTCTCATTTTGGGCTTAATGATGATGTAGACTTGATTATGGGTACATTTAGTAAATCGTTAGCATCTTTAGGTGGATTTGTCGCAGGTGATGCAGATGTGATCGATTTCTTAAAACATAATGCCCGCTCTGTGATGTTCAGTGCTTCAATGACTCCAGCTTCGGTTGCTTCAACATTGAAAGCTTTGGAAATTATTCAAAATGAGCCTGAGCATATTGAAAAATTATGGAAAAACACAGATTATGCCAAAGCACAATTACTGGATCATGGGTTTGATCTAGGTGCTACGGAAAGTCCTATTTTGCCAATCTTTATTCGTAGCAATGAAAAAACGTTCTGGGTAACTAAAATGCTCCAAGATGATGGGGTATTTGTTAATCCAGTTGTTTCTCCAGCAGTTCCTGCGGAAGAGTCTTTGATTCGTTTTTCATTGATGGCGACACATACTTATGACCAAATCGACGAGGCTATTGAGAAGATGGTTAAAGTATTCAAACAAGCTGAAGTTGAAACATTAATATAAAATCTAATCGTATGATTCAGATTATACCCGTTGAAACAAAGAAACAAAGACGGCTGTTTATAGATTTCCCTCATAGTCTCTATGAGGGAAATCCTAATTATGTACCTGCCTTATTTCTTGAACAAAACGATTTGCTTTCCCCTGACAAGCATCCCTTTTATAAACATTCCCAAGCACAACCTTTTCTAGCTTATCGTAACGATAAGATTGTCGGTCGTATATGTGCCATCTGGAACAATAACCATAATGCTTTCAATCGTGTGAATGAAGGGCAGTGGGGTTTTTTCGATTGTATAGATGATCAAGAAGTCGCAAACGCGTTATTTGAGACTGCAGAAAAATGGGTTAAAGCTAAAGGAGGGGATACGATCGTTGGGCCGATCAATTTATCAACCAATGATACCGTTGGTTTGTTGGTTGACGGTTTTGATAAGCCCCCAGTAGCCATGATGCCCTACAATTCACCTTATTACATTGACTTGATTACCAATTCAGGTTATGGACATAAAGTGGATTTGAGAGCTTATTTGGTCATGGAAAAGTCTGCGGATAAACGTTCTGTATTGCTTTTAGATAGGTTGGAAGAGCGTTTGAAAAGATCTGGCATTACATTGCGTCAATTTAATGTGAAGGATTTTAAAAACGAAGCAGCAAAAGTTCGTGACATTTATAATAGAGCATGGGATAAAAATTCGGGTTTTGTTCCGATGACAGAGGACGAATTTAATTATACGGCCAAAGATCTAAAAATGATTCTCGATCCACGTTTTGCTATCGTTGCGGAGAAAGATGGTGAGCTTGTTGGCTTTGGTCTAGGGATACCTGATATCAATCAAATCCTTATCAAAGTGAAGCGAGGACGTCTACTTCCTACGGGTATTTTTAAATTGTTATTTGGAAAGAAAAAAATCAACTTGCTTCGTGTACTCATGTTAGGGGTATTGGAAGACTACCGTAAACTTGGTATTGAAGCATGTCTGTATGGCCGAATTATAAAAGAATCAAAAGATTCTAATATCAAAGGGGCCGAATGTTCGTGGATGTTGGAGCATAATTACATGATGAACCACGCTATAGAACAAATGAATGGAGAATTGTACAAACGTTATCGTTTGTATCAAAAATCATTATGATAGAAAAAGTATTAATCACCGGAGCGAGTGGTTTTGTAGGCTATCATTTGACAAGAGCAGCGAAAGAGGCGGGGATGGAAGTTCATGCCGCGGTGAGGAAGTCAAGTGATGTTTCAGAAATTCGCTCCGTTGTAGATAAATTTGTTTATCCGGATTTCTCTGATGAAGAGTCTATCAGCGAATTACTGGAAGCGGAAAACTATACCTATGTTGTTCATGCTGCGGCAATGACTCGTGCCAAGCACGAAGAAGATCTCGAAAAGGTCAACGTTGGTTATACAAAAAACTTGGCATCTGCTTGTTTTTATTTAAAAACTCCCATCAAAAGATTTGTTTTCGTTAGTAGTCTTGCGGCAATCGGTCCTGTTAGCTACGATGCTAACCTTATCGATGAGAGCAATCCCTATCGCCCTGTTACGGCCTATGGTCGTAGTAAACGGAAAGCGGAGCTCGCCTTGGATGATTTTAGAGATCAGCCACTAACGATTTTGCGCCCCACTGCAGTATACGGCCCTCGTGAAAAAGATATTTTTATTGTTTTTAAAACAATGAATGGCGGCCTGGATGCCTATGTTGGCCGCTCTCCTCAAAAGCTTAGCTTTATTTATGTTGCTGACCTGGTGCAGGCGATCATTCATGCCTGTCGTTTTGATCAAGGAGGAAAGCAGGTGTATAACCTCAGTGATGGGCAGGTGTATGGCCGTTATGAGTTGGCTAGATTTTTCAAAGAGTTTAGCCAAAAGAAAATGATTCGTATGCATATTCCTTTTGGTGTCGTGAAGACTATCGCGGTTATTTTTGAACGATTGTATAAAAAATCTAAAGCAATACCTGTGCTATATCCGGAGCGACTGAATGAACTTACAGCTGAAAACTGGGGCTGTGATATCTCGGCGGCTCAACGTCAGCTACAATACCAACCTAAATATGATTTGAAGAAAGGCTTAATGGAGGCATTGGCTTGGTATAAAGAAAATAAATGGCTATAATCGCAGATAATGAGTGAGTTAAAAATAAATAAAAAACTTTTTCAGGATAGAAAGAGAACAAATATCTTAAGTGAACCCGAACAAAAACTTATTTCGTACCTCGTACCTCGAATTCCAAATTGGATTACCTCGGATGGACTTACGGCAATTGGATTTTTAGGCTCCTTAATGATATTGGGGAGTTTTATCTTGGCTGAATATGTTGATATTCGCTATTTGCTTCTAGGGATCCCTGGTTTCTTTGTGCAGTGGTTTGGTGATTCATTAGATGGTCGTATCGCATTCTACCGTAATAAATCCCGTCGCTGGTACGGTTTCGCGTTGGATATTGTAATGGATTGGATTAGTACGGTTTTTATAGGATTGGGGTATGTGCTGTATACCGTGGGTGATTTTAAGTATCTGGGATTTACATTGGTCGCATTGTATGGCTGGGCAATGATTATTTCTCAGCTCAGGTATAGAATTACCGATAAGTATACGATAGACGCCGGAATTTTGGGGCCTACTGAAATCCGGGTGATTATTTCATTGGTTATGTTATTTGAAGTTTTAATGCCTGGGTCTATTAATTGGTGTGTACTGTTAATTTGTATCGCACTTTTTATAATTAATACAAATGATACACGCCTACTTCTTAAATTAGGCGATGAAAAAGATAAAGCGGATAAACTGAAAAAACAACAGGAGGAGGCTATTTAGCGATGTCTTCAAAAGTTATTACTTTTTTAAAAGCTCAACTCTCCGCCTTTTTAGGCGGATTGTTTGATTTTGGAGTATACTCTGCTTGCTATAAGCTACTTCATATCAGTGCTCCTTTTTCCAATGCAATTAGTGGTAGCCTTGGTGCTGTTGTTAATTTTTTGATCAATCGATACTGGTCCTTCGGTAGTACGCAAAAGTCCGTGGGTAGTCAGTTATGGAAATTTGTGATCGTCGTCTGTGGTAGTATTACATTGAAGTCTACGGGAATTCATTTTCTGGTCGATGTATATCATGTAAACTTTTTGTTTTCGAAACTAGTTGTTGAGTTGCTTGTTTCTTTGGGTTTCAACTATACGCTTCAGCGTTTTTGGGTTTTTAAAGCTGAAGAGAAATCGTAATTTCCTTATTTTTTACGAATCAGCTTTAGCTGTTTTCAGTTCCATTTCTTTTTCTGTTTCTTTCGATTTCTCGTGCTCTTATGTTACCAAGATTTGTTTTGATAGGATGTTAGTCGAGCTGTTGGTTTAGGTTAAAAGAGCTTTTTAACAGCCTATAGTTGCGCTAATCCTGCAAGTTGCTGTTAGTGACCGATCTGTAAGGGTAATTCAACTTTGACGCTAGGTTGCATGACGAGCTGCAATATATTGCTCATTGTATAGCTGTCGTGTTTATTTCGCTTTTGTTTACTCTAGATTTTACCTAGTATAAAGTTAGCTTTTGGTTAGCCAGAACCTATACTATACCTAAACAAACCCTAACTAAACCCTAAACTAAACCTAAGTAAACAGGTAGAAAAGTATAGCTACAGAAGAAGGTATTCCGGCAGCCTGTGTTCTGCCATTGTTCTGGCCTTATCAATAACCGGCACGCCGTCTTCAATTGGGCAAAAGCAGAGCGAAGCATGCTCTGTGCATCTTTCAGGCCTAACAATACCACCTTTACTATTCACGATGCCGTTTCTC
>NZ_MKWH01000027.1:0-14953 GCF_001899705.1 Sphingobacterium sp. 40-24
CATTTTATTACTTAAATCTAAACATTTATGTCCAGTTTTAAGCTGTTTGATTTTTTGGGACTTTTACAAAGATATACATAATATTATTTTTTCAACAAAAATCCACTCGTAATCCACGATTGAAATTTCATTAAAAATATCAGAAGTAAAAATATAAACAGAAGGATTATACCTGAAATTAAGACATTTATTGAGTTGTCAATAATTGATAAATTGAGAATAGTAACTAAATAATAAAATCCACTTAAAACCCACCAAAAAAAACAAACTTGTCCTATAATTATATTAATCTTTGACGGTGAGAAAGCTCCCCCATGTCGAGACAATATATTTGTGTCTATATCATTATTTTGAATAGTCATATTCCCCATAACGTATTCATATGGGATACCTAATATTTTAAAATGCTCATGTTCAAGTTTAGTTATCGCTTCTTCGTAAACCTCATACCAAGCCTTAGAAGCCTTCGCCATACATATCCAAATTACCGACATAATGATCCCTATAAAACTCAACGCAAAACCCAAAAACAAAAATTGTATTGTATTTTCCTGCTCTCTATCAATTGTTTCAAAAAGTAAATATCCATGCGCTGTAAAGCACAGTATCAAAAATACAGATAAGAATACAGAGCGTTGCCATAAATTGGTAATTTCTAAATTTCGACACTGGTATAATCTATCCAATATCCTTTGCAGATCTTCTTTTGAATAAGTATTTGTAATACTTTCAATGATCTTTTTTGTTGGAGCAGTGTTTACCTTGCTAAAAAAATTAATATTAACCATTAATTCTATTCATTAATCTTGTTTTATCTCCATTTCTAAATATTTATCCCAATACTTTTCTCCAAGTATCCATATACCCGTAATTTTGCCAATATTCCTTTAACTTAGAGGAGCTTAAAGACGTCGGCCGTTCCTCAAAGCTCCATAATTCCTCTGGACGGTTTTTAGCGACTTTAATTGAATTAAAAAATGTCTGCATTGAACGGATCTCAATATTCGAATTGTTATGGTGATAATTGCGCCATTTTTGACCATTTTCTGTTTGCCACTCTTCAGATGTACCAGCAATTAATATAAATCGAAAGTTGGAAACGGCACCAAATATCTTTCTCATATCTCCTGGATTTTCGTAAAAATAACGATCCCAACTTTTAATCTGTTCGATTGCATTTTGAAATTTTGCTGTTGGATTTTTATCTTTTTTAAATAATGGCATTTTGGGTCTTTCTACTTCAACAATTACCCATTCTGGCCCTGAAGAGTTATCATTTAGCCAAGCAAAATCACATCTAAAAACACCACCGAAACTTATTTCTCGGAAAATAGGTTGAATTCCATATTTTCTCGAAAACAAATCATAGAACAAAAAACTATTATCTTTTAAAATCGACAGCAGTGCCCTTTCAGAATCCTCATCGTATGCAGCCTTCATTTTTTTTTCAACCTCATCAAAGTCCCAGACAAAACATTTCGTTACACTTGAAGATTCCAAATCTTGTGTTTTGACAAGGGAATCTCTTTGTATTTTTATTGCTGATAACTTAGCAGTTACACCATTATTATTGTCATTTTTCATTTATATTTTTTATAATTAAATTATTCGCAAACGATTTCTTAAATTATTTTATTTTAATATCTTTAAAAGAGCGTTAGATTCTTATTTTACAATACAATTAGTTTTATTTTTGTCGGAATCTAATATTATGATAACTCTATTGATCGGGTATTCTCGAGTTCTTGATGAATTTGATTATTATAACTTGTGTATATCTCCTCTAAAGTCATTTTAACTAAGTTTAATTTTGAAGACGCCTTTAATAAATCCTTACCATCATTAAATTCAAATTCAATGCTTTTTTTTATCTCTATAAATTCGCTCAATTTAAGAAGTAAATCATTAAAATCTATATCAGTTTTAATATCCAATTCAAGCGAGGGAAATGACAATGAACCATCTTGAGTATCAAAAGAAATTTTTATTATCTCTTCATCGATAATATGCTTAATAATTATTGTATCCATTATTTTAAGATTGTAAAAGTTTTTTGATGTTGTATTTTCTAGAACGTTGATCAAAGATGTAATGGCCCCCATCTAAGACATCACAAATCTCTTTTTGATGTGCTCTATCTTCCAATACGAATTGTTCATAAGTAATTCTCTTTTCATTATTTGTACACATTATAATATTTTCAGCATCTCCATATACTACAATCGATGGATTATGTGTAACAAGAAATATTTGCTTTTGAAATTTTAAGTCTCTAATAATATCTATCAAGTTATCTGTAATAAACCTATTACCTAAATTATCCTCCGGCTGATCTATAAAAACTATTTTCGCATTTCCGTTTTTTAAAATTGTCTCAAGATATTTTTCGGAATTATAACCAGGCGAATTATTTTTAGATGTATTTTCGGCAGCATATTTTAAATATTCAATTGGTTTATCGAAGTACTCTAATATAGTTTTCAATTGTGTTGATAATTTCTTTTTCAAATTGTCACTATTATTGTCAGGAAAATTTTTAATTTTCACTTTATTTGAAGCTAATAAAATTAACGTTTGATACAAACTATAGTTTCCATTCAAAACAAATCCTTCTAAAATTCTGTCTTTTACATTTTCGAAATTCTCCAATTCCAAAATAACATCAACATCAGAGCTAATTTTAATTGATTTTTCAAAATTATATTGATAGTTTTCTATTATTTTACTATGCTGCTGGAGTCGATTTAAAATATCGAACAAACTTAAGACATTAGATTTCAACAAAGTTACCCTTTGATTAGAAGCCTCTTTTTCACGACTTTTAAGATCAAGATTAGCGTTTTTTTCAGTTAGAATCAGATTGGTTTTATTTATTAATTCAACTCTATTATAATAAATAGCCTGCACTGTAGAAAAATCTACTTTTTTAGATTTAACTAGTTGTTCAAACTTATCTACTAACACTAGCTCATCAGATTCTAAATTCCAGTTTTCATTATTTTTAAACTTTTCGATATTATCCAATAAAGCATCCAAAAGGGTCGAAGAATCACTAAAAGAGATTTCTTTGTCTGTTACTTGGTCAATTGGCTTAAAAAAATAGCTATCATCAAATATAGATTCTATATCCTTATTATATAACACAAAATTAGAGTTTAGATTATCAATGAGTTCACCATATAATTCTATTAATTTTTCTATTAATAGAATTAAATTACTTTTCTCAGTTTTGAAAAACTCAAGCGCAATTTTATAATCATCATTTTTACCTGACTCTTTAATTAGATCTACTAAGGAATTCTTTTCAAAATAATTTACAATATCTCCTTGATTAATATAAATCACATCATGCAAATTGAATGAAATAGAATCTTTGTAATCAACATCTAGAAAACTTTTTATTTTTAGCCCTGAAACATCTAATTTGTATTTGGTCTGCAATTCATTTTTTGAATTACCAATTTTATAACCAAGTATATTGAACAATAAGCTTTTTCCACTTGATCTTCCACCAATTATGACATTTAGATTTGGACTAAAATGAATTGTATGATCTTCAATTAACGAATGTTTATTAAACTGCAAGCTACAAATAAAATTATCCGATCGCTTTAATACTTCGACATCACTATATTTTTTAATTCGCGATTTTGGATCTATAAAAGCGAATCGAATTGACTCAAAAGTAGGTTGTCCTTTTATACAATAAAACTGGTGATTATCACCATCCTTATTAGTACAGGGGTATTTATTACAATTATGATTATCGGAAAAATTTATATAAGGAATATCATCTTTGTCTTTAAAATCATAGTTTTTTAAAGAATCAAACCCCTTATTATAATTTTGACGAACTGCTTCTTTAACTTTCTCAAATGCACTAGGCATTAATAGAACCATTTGTTGGCATAATTTTATATCATACTTTATATAAGGATCAAGTATACTTTTAGTATTACCTGCATGAGGTATGAAAAAAAAATTATATCCATTAAATAAATCATACAAATCATCAATCGTAATCCGCCTATCTGTAATAATAGAGCCTTTTGAAAAATATAAATCCTCTATTTTCTTTGAAATCAATTCAACGTCTTGAATACTATCGTTTTCAAAAATAATTACGCTATGATAGGTTATTGTTTTGGGCGATTCTGGAACTTCGATATCAAACTCGCATCCAATTAATAGCTTCGGATCCCCTTTTTTAAAACTACTGATATATGCTTTATATGCATCAACATTAATTATATTATGATCTGTCAAAGAGAATAATTTGACATCATTATCAATTAACTTTTGTTTTAGAATATCGATATCAAAATTCCCTTGATAATCATTCGTCTTCGTTTTTTTACTAAAATCTGTATGTATATGCAAATCAACTTTAAACCAATCTGAATACCCCATAATTTAATATTTGTTAAATAATTTGTTATTTAAATTTCACTTCCAATTTTGCGCTATAATTATTCAAACTTCCGATCTAAGACTTGCAAGCAAACCTTTTTATGTTAAATAATTTTAACATAAAATTTTAGTGGTATATTGGCTCATAAATCCAAGTAAAAGGATATTTTATAATTTATACCAATTTTTTATTAATCTTCTTCTATCTCCTCTAAGATCTGCTTTATTTTATCAGGTACAGTAATTGAACTAATATTAGTAAGTGTTCTAATAGAGCCGTCCTTAAACTGTAATTTAATGGAATTTGTCTTGGCATATTCTACAATATCAGTAAACCATACATATTCGAAGGTATAGCCTCCGCTTTCACCAGGATCAATTGGTCCAATACCTTTTCTAGATTTCAAAATAGATACCTTATCATCTACAGCATTATATCCTGTAAAATTGAAAGTGATGTACTTGATAGTTTTCTTCCCAACATTCATGACTTCATACTTAATTCCTGTACCATCAGTATATTCGCTTTCATCATAAACAGATTTCTTAAAAATTACTATATCGCTGCTTTTTTTTGATTTTAACCAACTGGAAGCTTCTTCTAATTTTTCCTCATAAATTCGGTCTCCTAGAGCTATGCCATGTTGTCTAAATGAATCCTTTGTACTATCACTCCAGTTATATATTTTGTCAAAATTATCAGGGTGGGTATCAATATCCGTAGCTCTCACGTAGCGAATCTTGCCATTTATATAGATCTCAAAGGATTTATCATCATCATATCCCCTCTTAGCGCCTATAATTAAAACAGCCGTAGGATCACTAATATATTTATCTGAGTAAATACCCGAACTGGAATTAGTTTTGCCAATAAAACGTCCGGCTTTTACAACCCCAAGGGCAAAAGTAGTATCTGTAGCAATTTCAAATCGTTCCTGAGAATATGATCTGTTAAAACAGACAACAAAAATAAGTATGGTTATAAATTGATTCATAAAAATGGAAAATAATTAAATGAACATTTCATCAGGCTGGCTAAACCCTAACAAATATACTACTAACATGTCATTATAACTAAAGTTAAAGTCACGAAATTTAATTCTTAAACCAATATGGCGATACAGTTAGTCAAGCCTATACTAAAAATATTGCAAATGGTATTATATTTTTTCTATTTAAATGCAAATTTAAGAGTCAGATTTCCGAGGAATTATGGGAAACCGTAGTGATAACCATTTTCTAGCACACAAATTGAAATCGACAAAAAAAAGCCCCCCTGTTAACCGTCAAGGGAGCCAATGTTGGCTAGATGTCCGCTTTGGCTAAATGTTAACCGGCTTTGGGCTTCGATCTAAATCAAAGATCGTAAGATTATTTAGCATTACAGTTGTTAATTTGTTTAAAAATGTTGTTCAAAAGTTAACGGCTATTCATAATTTTCATTCCGGAATAGCATTTGTGGCATTCGCACAAAAAACAATTATGAAAAATCTAAATGAAAAGTTTACACACTTCAGGTATAAGGAACATCCTGGAGATTTATTCCGAGGTACTGTAATTGTACCACTACCCGATCCTTATAAAGACCAGGAGAATTTTTGGATTTGGTTTCACCCTTGTTTTCAAACAAATCAGGATGTAGCGAACTTGAACGACCTTTACAAGTATCTGGATGATGAATGGTTTGATGACGATGTAATGGAAACTGACGACTATAAGTACTATAGCACAATGCCCAAAGATCAAATCCGAGATGAAATAAAATCACTCGAACAGTTAATCTATCAGGATTGCTTCGAAAACTTCTACCATCTTATTTTGGAAGGGAAAATCGAATTGCTAACCAGCCGCTTCAAAAAGATTTATGTAGGATAGTTCACAGTTAAGATCGAAACGCCCCCGGGTACGGAAAGCAAAAAAGCACCTTAGTAAACTAAGGTGCTAGCTAGTTGTCTTATATTTTAACCGACATATTAAAGTTACAAATAATCTTTATAAAAATGAATAATGCAATAGTATATGTTTTCATCAACACGATTTAAAATGGCGCTACTTTTTCTTTTGGAATCTGGCCGTTTTTGTACTCCTTGATTTGACTGAAGTAAAAACTAACACCAACACCGTCTATATATTTGAGCTTAGAAAAGTTCTCATCGATTTCCTGTTGGCTGTACCAGCCTATTCTTTTCTCTCCCCGTACTAGTTTTTTAACATCTTGATCTATTTTTTGAAGCTGTTCGACTGTCATAAATTTTAGTGGAGTTACAGCGGTAAATCCAAAGTACACCTCGATCACTTTCAAACTAGTTGGATCGAAAAACATGGAGACATAGATCTGCGCATCTTTATCTATATCTGTTAATTTACTGGCATCAACATTTCTCAATACGATATCTCGAACAGTATCAAAATAACTTGTCTTTAACATCGGTGGATGAGGTTTAACTGCTTGGTCTAAATTATAATATTTATTGTTTTTGTCACCGACTAAAGTATAACTTTTACCATCTATGAAAGTGTGTTCCAATTTCTCTTTATAATAGAACGTTTTGATCTCAAAACATTGATTAAGTGTGAAAAGATTAGCAGCGGTTAACGCTATTTTAATAAAAGTCATCATAAATTAATAAACCAATATCTCCAACTATTCTTTTCTCATTCAATAAGTATGCATAACAGACCTTATCGTCATCTTCGATAAATACTGCGAACTCGGGGCGATCGTTTGATACATATTTCGTTAAACTTCCCATTGGATACTGCTTTAAAACAACGAAGTCTGCGCCGTATCACTTCCCAATGGCGGTAATCCTTCCCAGTCGAAAGCTTCGTAACGATGCTTTCCATCAGGGCGGTTTGGATATCCTCTCAACGTATACACGGGATAGTGCTTCAACTTTTCATTGGGTATTTCAAATAAGAAAATCGGTGGCATATCTTCTTCGTGAATGTTCTCGATCCATTGACGCTCGAGATCCTCCGGCAAGAACAAAGGCATACGATGTTTATTGGGCCCGTCATTATGAATATTAGCCATCACTTCATTGGCTGCTCGTGTAAGCATCCCAAAAGATCCTACACGTTCAACCACACCATCTTCATCCACCGTCTCATGCCACTGATACAAACCTGGTAGATAGAATAGATCTCTCCCCTCCGCACCAATAAAATAGGGTACTTTCTTTTTCCATCCCTTCACCGCACGATGTTCAAAAGTACCACTCACCGGAATAAGGCATCGCTGCTTGCGTAGGCGATACCAATAGGATTTTTTATCTTCCAGGATACGTTCGCTACGTACATTGATCATATTGCGTCGGCGATCGGCCTGCAGCTTCGGATCGTCGATATAAGTTGGCAATCCCCCCCACTCCATCTCGGTCAAGGCCAGCTGGCTTGAATCCTTGTCTTTAGAGAGGATTGGATACTTGGGAAAGGTAATGGCCTGGACGTTTTCCAGATACTCATAATTGTAATCCAATTGACGACGCTCATCCCGCAATTGCGGAAAGGTCTTTTTGATAATCTCAATATCGGTATGGAGGCTAATGTCCCAGCACATAATGGTATCCTTTTTTGTTTGGCTTTGATACGAATATACACAATTTGTGCAGTAAAAAAGGATTTCCTCAAGGCAAGAAAATAGCGGCTTTCAGTTGGAACTAGATATAGCTACCGAAGGATCTCGATAGCAAATACTTTCTTTTGGGTCTGCCCATCGGTGATGGAAGCCACTACCCGACCATACTCTAGGGAGAATAGGATATCGATGGGATTTTTACGCTGAAACCTGGTTTTGGTACGCAGATAATTGACAATATTTTTTTCGTAGAGCTTAAGCATGCGCTTGTCCCAGTTTTCTTCCTTGATGCGATTGAGAAAAATCCGATAGCCTGATCCTGTTGTTAACAGGCTTTCGATTTTATCGGCGTCTTGCGGCAGCTGCACGGATCTTCCCTCTTTTGCCCCCAGTTGATGGGTATGTTGATTTGCGGCATCCTTGTCGTCATACGGTGTAAGTAAAAAACCTGTCTTTTCCTTGACATCGGGCCACTCAAAGCGCTGCAGCACGAAGTCTACATAGCCCGATTCGACAAGCTCGCGAAAAGAGCTTTTGGTGACTTGTTCAAAGGGATTGTACAGCATAGTACTAAGATAGGATTTAAATCCTAATAGACCTTATCACTATAACAGATCAAACCCAAAGTTTGGGGGTAACCATTTCTTTAGGATCAGCTGGTCTCATCAATGCTAATGTTAAAGAAATGTTTTCAGGAAACAATGTCCAGTTTTCTGCATGTGGCTTCTACTTCTAATTATGAAAATCACTGAGATGGTTCATGTATTGATCCTGTAGCTGCTTGCCATCATTTTTGAAAGAATAATCCTACCAAATGGGCGCTTACAGGATGATTATCCAAATATTTTCTTTAAAAAACATTGATGTTTAGACTGTAGTTGATGAGGAAGTTCTACATAAAAGTGTGGCACAATGTACCCCTTTCCAAAACCATCAAAATAGGTTTGTATATTTGTGTTATATCAAAAAAGCTATATTATGGAATTAAATGAATTAGAAAAGGGGCGGATACTACACACTACCAACAATGATACTTTTAGAGAGGTGTTCTACAATGATAAACATGTTGGTTTCGGATTTTTTATCGAAGATGGTGAGTTTTGTTCTCTAGCTGTAGTGGAGAATCAACACCCCTTAAAACAAAGTAATTTCAATGAAATTAAATATCGTGGGGTATTAGAATTACTAAAGTCTTCAATGATTCAACATAAGATGAAAATTAAAGAAAAATGATAGGATAAGCGCCTGAATACTTTAGTCGGAGCGCCTCCCTATATCGTTTTGGGAGGTATTCTATTCGTTTATATTTGATCAAATGATTACATTTGTATTTGCCAAAAATTTCTGAAAGATTTTATCCCTAATAATTTAAAGAAATTAGTACTTATTTTGATTGGAATATTTGTTTTAATATTTTCACTATGTTTTTACAAATTTTATGGTACAAATGACTTATTTATGTTACCATTTAAATCAGGCGTATGGGGAACTTTTTCTGATTGGTTAATGGTAATAGTAACCGGAATTACTGCAGTATACTTAATAAAAACCTTTGATGAGCAAAAAGCTGCGAATGATCTTTCAGGTAAAATATATATGAATTCAATTAGACCATACTTTACAATTGAGTTAGATGCAGAGGAAGGACAAGGGTATATTAAACTAACTGCAAAAAACAATACAATAAGAAATTTTACCATTACTAATTGTGACACGAATTTTATTCATAACCAAATAATACCTCAAACAAGCGATAAAGTTGCTAAAGAAAATAATGTTTTTATGCCAATTGTAGATAGACCTAGAAATAGGCTTGTTTTTGCTCCAATGCCTATTGTAAAGTTATGTTACAGTGATGAAGAAAAAAATTACTATTTTCAACAGGTTTATTTCCAATCCGGTCCTGACTGGACTATCTCTGATCCGGAACATTTTTTACCTGAATAATTATCTTTTACTACTCTAGCATAACCTAGGGTGGGTTTAGCAATTATTTTGTAGTTTTGTGGTATGAGACGGATAAACACCTCAAAGCACTACTTACAGTTGTTATTTTGACAACATTCGTTTTTATATTAAGCGGTTTTTATCTTTCCGTTTGGATTTTTGATTTAAAGGCAATAGCATTTCGGATTCTCTTTCCTCTTTCTTGTATGCAAATTGCTCTGATCGTAATTTCCTTAAAAAATCTATTTGTTAGGTCCAAATTCAAACATTACTAATCTGTACAACTACCAGCATCGCAGCTGGCATAATACTCATCGGCCAATTTTATTTCATTCATATTAGGCCGGTGGTAGTCAGTATTAGATGGCTATGATTAAGGCTGAGGGCGGTAGTGAGGTTGAGGCGACAGTTGTTAAGTTAAAAGGCGCTGATTAGGCACCTTTTATTTTAGTATTTTTAGCCAAATCCATTCTTAGGCTAGATTCATTGAAATTAACGTTTTTCATAATTAGTATATCATTTGAGTTAGCTAACGGTAAATTAACGAAATCATTCATAAGTTCATTTTGTAAAACTGTTACTATGTTTTCAGTCGTTTTATTTTCAGGAGAAAAAGTATTATTAACCAATTTAGTTTTTATTCCAATAGTTCCAGTTAAAATGTTGTAAAAATACTCAGTAATTTCACTAACCATTATATAATTAAATATAATAAGGTTTATTAAAATTTTATCATCATTTTCACTTTTTTTTATTTCAAGATTTGAACTAAATATTGTTGTCAGATTGTTGTTATGTATTCTTTCATGAATTTCTATCTTGTATGAACCCATCAGATATTCAATATTTGATCTTTTTTTATACAGATCTATATTATTATCTGAAACTTGTGCTTTATCTTCTAAATCTTTCTTTATTGATAGAGTTTCAGAATATTCTATTGCTAATGTAGCTGCTTTATTCTCAAGGTTTTTATTACTTACCGTAAGGTCATTTATTTGACCTTGCATCTCTGTTTCTTTTGATATGAATTTACTAATACGTTTTTCTTTGGCTTCAATTTGATCTTGAGCATCTAAATACAAATCTGTCGGTACCGTTGCGTTTTTAACAATTCTTGTAAAAAGTTTCTCCTCCAGCATTTTAAAAAAAGTATGGAAATTATTAAGAATTAAGATAATTAAAGGGTAGGCTAAAGCAATAATTAACGGATAATAATAATTACGCCATGTATCTTTAAAAGCACTTATGTACGCTACATGATTTTTGCTGCCTAATTTTTCTATGCTTTTTGCGTCATACCAACATAGAGCCACTACAATTTCCCAATTCCAAAATATCCACGCAATACAAAAAGATAAAAGAATAGGCTGGGATAGCCTTTGCAAAAAGGGTTTAAATACGTCCATAAAATTAAGTTAAAACCAAATATACCCCAACCGAGTCAAAAAAGCAACATTCTCCTCACTGAAAAACAAAATGTTCAAATTGCTTGTTTTGTCTGGATATTTAATCGTCGAGCCAGAAAATCCCCTGAATAGTGGGCCGTTTGGGGGATTTTTGTATTGTAACTTTTTTCTACATCTATTTAAGCAATTTTTCAAAGAGTAATGTTGATAGAATATTAACGTTTGCCATTTTACCTAAAAGAGGCAGGTTACTCACTTCTCGGATCGGGCTTTAAGGGCATTTTAGCACAGCGGATCACCTCAATGGATGGGCAACCGTATTCTAGGACAACTTTGCCTTCGACCAAATAGATGCCGGCGCCACGGAGCGGATATTTGACCAGGCTCTGCGGGAAATGGACGGTATCAAAAAAGCGTCCCTCGGCATCAAGGAAGGTTCCGAATTTCATCAGGTCGCCACGCTTGGTCTTCACAAATTTCTCACAGACAAAATCCCCCACAACGCGGACTATTTTTCCTTCATGCAAATGGAGTTCCCGAGCGGGCATATCGCCCCGGTAATCGCTTTTGGTAAGATCAAATAGCGTACCCGTTACGCAAAAGCCAATCAGCTCCATCTCGTCGTAATAATCCTCCAAGATATCTTCTTCCAAGGGCGGCAGTATAGGCTTGCGACTTTCGGTCTCAAAGAGCGCCATACCTGCTGCCACAGGCTTATGCTTGCTCATCATCAGGTGAGCTGCCCACAGCAATTGCTTTTTCCCCGTCCCTGTAAAACGCAAGGCACCCACACGAATCAATATAACGACCTGCTCAATACCCGTCTGTGTCCGTTTGACAAAGTTTTCTAGACTCGTATACTTGCCATGGGCTTCGCGTTCCTCAATAATACGATGAGCCAGTTTACCTTCCAAATTGAGCAGGCAGTCAAAACCCAGGTAAATGTCCTTACCCTGAATGGAGGTATTAAAGATCGACTGATTGACACAGGGCAGGCAGATATTGCCCCCTGAAATTCGTGCTTCATTGACATAGACCTTACGATTGTAAAACCCGCCATAATTGTTGAGCACCGCAACCATAAACTCCAAAGGATAGTAGGTCTTGAGGAAAAGACTCTGATAACTCTCTACGGCAAAAGATGCTGAATGTGCCTTGTTAAACGAATAGCCAGCAAAACTCTCCATCTGCCGCCAGATCTCGCGGCTAATCTTTTCGTCGTAGCCCTTCGCCTTACAGTTGGAAAAGAACTTATCCTCAATTTCGATCAGATGGTCTTTGCTGCGATATTTGCCCGACATCATCCGTCGGAGCACATCGGCATCGGCCATATCGAGCCCGCCATAGGCATTGGCGATCTTCATCACATCTTCCTGATAGACCATCACGCCATAGGTTTCTTCGAGCTGTTCTTTGAACACGGGGTGTGGATAGACGACCGTCGCGGGGGCGTGATGCCGGCGGATGTACTCGCCCATCATACCCGAACTGGCCACGCCAGGCCGGATAATGGAGGACGCTGCCACCAAGGTCAGGTAGTCATCGCAGCGTAACTTGGTGAGCAGCTGCCGCATGGCCGGGCTCTCGATATAGAAGCAGCCGATGGTATTGGCCGATTTTAATTGCGCTGCGATATGGGCATCCTGAAAAAAACGCTTGGGGTTGTCGGTATCAATGACCACGCCCAAGTTTTCCCGCACAATGGTACGGCAATCTTTGATATGGCCGATACCGCGCTGCGAAAGAATATCGAATTTTTCAAAACCGATATCTTCGGCCACGTACATATCAAACTGCATGGTCGGCAATCCCTTGGGCGGATTGTCCATTGCTGAATAACAGGTCAATGGTTCCTCCGAGATGAGCACGCCACTGGCATGAATCGTCCGCTGGTTCGGGAAATCGGCCATGCGGTTGTAAACGCTCAGAATAGTATTGGTTACTTCATTCTTGTTGAGCATATGCTCGGGCTCATGCACCAGACGATTGATCTCGGCCTTGGGCAGTCCATACACCTTACCCAGCTCGCGCAAGATACTCCGGGAGCGAAAGGTGCTCATGGCCCCCATCAATGCCGTATGTCCTGTCTGATAACGGTTAAAGATATAATCGTACATCTCGTCGCGCTCATTCCAGCTAAAGTCCACGTCAAAGTCGGGCGGACTCTTGCGCTTGGGATTGAGAAAACGCTCAAAGGGAAGCTTGAGTGCTATGGGGTCAACATCGGTGATCCCTAAGCAGTAAGCAACAGCAGAATTGGCCCCCGACCCACGGCCTACATAGTGAAAATTGCGCCCACGCGCATAGCGGCAGATATCGTCGGTAATAAGAAAATAACTGGAGAAACGCAGATTTTCGATAATCTCGAGCTCGCGCTGGATGCGTTCGGTCGCGACCCGGTCATTGCGGCCATAGCGCCTGGTAAATCCATCCATGCAGTACTTGTGCAAAAGTTGCTTATCGTTGTAGCGATTACCGGTAAAGGTTGCTTTATTCTTGACACTGGTAAAATCAAAGCTGAAAGAACACTGGCCTAGTATACGGTTGGTGTTGGCCAGCAATTGGGGTAGGTCGGAAAATAAGCGCATGAGCTTGACCCGAGGAATAAATACCTCGTCCTCAGCAGCTATCTGCTCATCGCCGAGCTGCGAGATCAGCAAGTTGTTATCAATCGCCCTCAACTGCCGATGTAAGGTATAATCGGCCTTTCGGAAACTGACTGGTGCGAGTATCACACAGCGATCGAGAACTTTGCGGTCCATCAGCTGGGCCCGTGTACGCTCGCTGGGTCTGATACCGATGTATTCGAAATCCCGCAATGGAAAGCCATTGAGCTTGCTAAAGGGATAGATGACAAAGACCTGCTCAAATTCGGGTGCACGCTCCGCTGTAGCGCGGTTTTCTAGATTGAGTTTGGTGCGGTATTCATTGATCTCACGGAATCCACGCTCATTTTTGGCAATGGCTACAAAACAAAGCTGATCGTCGTTCCGAAACTCCATCCCGGCGAGTAGGTTCAGTCCGGCAGCGCGGCCCAGTTTAATGAAGTCCAGCGAACCCGAACTGTTATTAATATCGGTAAGCACGGCGGTATCATAACCGCCAGCAAGCATGCCCGAGACAAGATCCTGCAGGCTGAGGGTACCAAAACGCAGGCTATAATAGCTATGTAGATTTAAGAGCATGCTCCCCTCCTTTCTCCGGCAGCGGTGCACAGATGGCCTTCATCAGAAATTCGGCCCCATAGCGTTTTCGGATCTTGTCCATGGCCTGCATAAGGTTGACCTCCTCGGCACTGTCGTCAAAGAGATCGGTCTGATAGGAACCATAGATCAGACCAGAGAATTTGATCCCGATAAGCCGTATCAGCATCCTGCGGCTATAGAGCTTCTTGAACAGTGAAAGTACCACATCGGTAAGCTTTCGATCCGAATTGGTATAGCCGATCTGTAGTTGCTGGGTATGGGTATCGAAGTTGCTGTAACGGATCTTGAGGGTGACGCAACTCGTCAGCTTCTGCTCTTTGCGCAGGTCGAAAGCGAGTGTATCGACCATGCTGATCAGCGTGCGACGGAGTACATCCATATCGATAGTATCCTGCTGAAAG
>NZ_MKWH01000028.1:0-13680 GCF_001899705.1 Sphingobacterium sp. 40-24
GTAATTCATAATTTGAGCACTGAAAGTTGGACTATTGATTCTTATTTTTCCATCTTTAAATAAAAAAGACAAGGTGTAATCGACATCATAGTAAGCAATAGCGGATGTTTTAAGTCCTCTGTGTTTGTAAGCCGCTAAAGTGATCGCTTGCCCAGGAACCAAAGTCAGGCCTTCTTTGGGGTTGGAATATAAGCTATTGATCGATTTTAATACATTATCGTAAAGTTCTTGCTGTTTAGCGCCAGGAACTTCAACTACGGTATAATCTAGATTCTCTTTAGAAACGAAACCTGTTGGAGCTAGGGTGAAATATTGTGAAAATGCTAAATTTGTGAACAGAAGCAAAAATATTCCAGTAATTATGTAATTTTTCATATTAAATTGTTTTGAAGGAAAGTAACTCAACCAACTTTACAAAATAAGTCGTTAGTCGCATTAATTTTTTGCAATGTACTTCTTTGTGTAGGAAAATCCAAAGCGAGCGGGTTAGAGAATTGAAATTTGTATATCAAATGCGTTGAGTTTTCAATAAGATAAGTCGATCGGAAAACTATAATATAGATGCAATCATATTTCACTACATTTTATAAAATTTTAATAGATAACAATATCAAAAGCCATACTGTTTTGCCTAAAAAATATTTGAGAAAAGCCAAAACTGCCTCCCTTAACGATTAACAAGAGAGACTTTTTATTTCCCCTTTTCTGCTTGACCAGCACGATCCAATCATCTTGTACGCTTTCTGTACCCACCAATAATAGCGCATCGTCTATTGACAATAAATCGTCCTCCCAAAGTGGAGTTGTACAGGTTCGAGCGAGCAGTTGCTCCAGATTTCCTTTCATGGGTTTATAGGCATGCGCATGCTTATGGAGGACTCGATATGGCTGATGCATGTGCTCCGGCGGATGATGTAGGGGAAATATCGCAGCAAAGACCATTTGATCGAAATTGAGGATAAGTTCTTTTCCAACTGTAAGGCGAAGTGCTACGACGAAAAGATTAGCCGTGAGATCTGGCGGCAGATGGAAAGCTTTGCCGGTTATTCGTTTAACAAGGCGCATTCAGCATCTTTTGCCGTATGGCGAACGTTTTATTATTGAAGTGCAGCGCACGGCGCAGGATAATTTGAAAAAGCGCATGCTTTACTACAGTAGTAAATTGATAGCGGATCAGGCACCCAAAGGCAACCGAAGGGCTTGGAATTATGGAATTAGTGAAGTTTATATCATTGTACTGATGGATGGATTTGCAATGCCTGATGCGGGGGATGAGAAGTATTTTCTACACGATATTTGTTTATGTTATCGAGATCATGGTAAAATATTTTATGACGATCTAGGCTTTATATATGTGGAATTGGTTAACTTTGTTAAAGCTGAGGCAGAGTTAGTTAATGATTTAGATCGTTGGCTTTATGTACTCAAAAATATGTCTTCGCTAAATGGACTTTCCACTTATTTGCGTAAGCCTATTTTTGAGAAGTTATTTCAGTTAGCAGAGTATAGCAAACTAAAACCGGAGGAACGAGAGATGTACAACGTAAGTTTAAGGAATAAATGGGATGCCGAGAGTATCCGAAGTAGTCAGGAGGAGCGATTGAAACGAGCGCGCGAAAAAGCAATGGCTGAGGGAAAAGCAGAAGGAAAAGCTGAAGGAGAAGTTATCGGAAAAGCCGAAGGAAAGGCGGAAGTAATAAAAAATCTTTTGTCTTCGAATAAGTTTTCGATATCGGAGATAGCCGAATTAGCGAACGTCACTGTAGAATTTGTAAATGAGGTCCAGGCTGAGATAGCTAAATACGGCCATGGTTGATAGTCTACGCTTGTCCTACAAAGGGCAAGTCACTAAGGATGCCAAGCGGACACCACTGGTTGCAGAACCTTGGACAGGACACTCCTAGCAACTCGAAGAATTTAGGAAAGACGGACAATTAATAGTAGACCTATTTCGGCAGGGTAGCAGTTCCCGAAAGTATGGTCTCAAAATTATCTTCACTTATGAGGTTCCAACTAGCCCAATCTTTATACCATCGGAGTTCATAGGAAATACTGGTGCCATTTTTTTTCAGAATAAGTTTATGCTCACCAGGTTCATCCATAAAAACAACTGATTTGTCAACTTTAGTTCTTAATTCAATGGCAGATTGTGCCAATTCCTTCAACGAATCGTGAAAAAAGGAAATGTTGAGTGTGACAGTCTTTTCTATATTGCCAATTTCAAGAGCAGCCTAGTCTCCAGTATTAAAGGTGAAAACTGATTTCATTGTTTTTAGCGATTTCCTCTACAATTTAAAAAGAATATATTATATCCGTGGGATTTTGTATTTCAAACCTCACACTTTTCGGTATCTCCCACATACCGCCTACATACACCTCATCGAAGCTGATCGTTGGCAGATCGGTATTGTATTGGCGTGTTCTATTATTGCACAGGTTACTTGCAAATAAAGTTGATGATTTTTCATTGTTAGATAGAATACATATATGGTTTCCTCGTCAACAATATATTAGCTGTTTTCAGCTTTGTGTTAACTTTTTGTTATAGAATATTTAAAAAATTAACATAAACCTTTTTTTATTTAAAGATTTATTACACAAAAGTGTAGGATTGAATATTTCATTTCATTGAAAGAAAATTATAATTAAATTTGTGAATCAAGTTTCTGTATGTAATAGTGGTTTTTAGTATTTTTTTTAAAATATGTTCTTCCTTTTCAATAGAATGCTTGATAGAAGAAAACGTATTCAAATAATAGCAAGCTGACTTGCTTGATTTTTAATTTTAAAATTAATGATAAAGATCATATCGAATAAGGTTATTGTAAATACCAGAATTGCTGCGGCATGTTTTATAGTTTTAGGATCAGCATCTTGCAGTAAAAGTCCAATGCCAGTTAAGCCACCTATCGTCGATAGTACAGGTAAGAAGATAGACTATAGTGTTTATGATTTTGAAAGAATGGCAGCGCTTAGTAATCGTTGGATATCCGATACATTATGGAATGAAAAAAAGAACGAAATTATCGGATTTAGGCTTAAGAAGGCAGCAGATTATGCTTTTTCGTATGATTCTGAAAATTATTTAAAACAACCTTATTTTAATGTATTTGTTTCCTTAAACGATTTTCCAGAATTTAATTTGACCCAGTATCAATCGCAGTCTGCCTCCTATATTCCTTATGTGCGATTTAATCGTTATAATTCAAATCCCGTCGCGTATCAAAAAATTGCGAGCAGACAGGATCTAGATCAATTTATAAAAGATAAGTTTGTTGACAAGGGCCCGGTAAATTACTATGGCCATCAGGATTATATTTATCATTTTAAGCAATTTGAGAATCTACGTCTTGTTTTTAGCGGAGATGTGGATATAAAATCGAAGTTCGCCATCCCTGATTCACGTTATAATAGGATGGAAAATACGGGCTGGCTATACTATAGTTATAAACCGACATTTAATATCAAATCACATGCAGAGGAAAAAGATTTCAAGAAACTATTCCCTACGGCGAATTTAACTGGAGGCAACATTGTCAGGGTAGCAGAAATAGAATATGGAAAAAGTGCTTATATGGTCGTGGATGGCCCTGAAAAAATTAAGCCTATCATCTCTAAATTATCTTTAGACCCGCAGAGTTTAAGTGCTGACGATAAGAATCTTTTAAACAAACAACGAGCTTATTTTTACCTTATTGGCTATCAATCTTCGGATTTAGATCTGATACGAAATGCGCCTAGCACCGTAGAAAAAATAGATGCTTATCTAGCCTTGGCAATTCGCTCCCCAGAAACAAAGACTTACGAATATCCCCATATAGGAGTTCCCGCTTTATATAAATTAGAGTCATCCAATTTAAATGATGAAACTTTCAAAACCCTTCAGTTTACAAAAGAAATAAAATTTTAATACATAATATAAACTAAAATGAAAAGTAGTCAATTAAGTCTTGTACTCCTGGCCGGGGTATTGGGATTCTATTCCTGTAAAAAAGACAACTCGAGTCTAAAAAATGAAATCGGAAATAACGAGGATTCCCTGTTAAAAGTTTTCCAAAACACGAAGATCATCGAAAATCCAATTATTGACCTGACTAAGAAAGGAAATTCGAGCAGACTCCGGGCCGGAGGAATCATTAGAGACAGCGTCTGGCAAAATGGGCTTGGCAATACCTATTTTGTTGAGTCTGATAATATAACCATTTCATCAGAAACGGAGGATTATGCCTATCCAGGTGCAATATTCAATAGCAAAAATATCATTAGGTCCACCAGGTAAAGCATTAGTGCAAATATCAAGTATGTCGTTAATCCCTAAAATAATAAAATTGGTGCCCAAGATTGATAAACTTTTGGGGAGTAAAAGATCTTAATAATTTAAATTTAGCATTTTATTGATCACCTTCTCCAGATCGACGATGTCGAATGGTTTTTCCAGGTAGTCATCAGCTCCTGCCAGTTTAGCCAAGCTTTCTATATCTTTGTTCGCGGAAAGATAAATTACCGGTATTCTCTTGAATTCCTGATGGTTTTTGAGTAACTGAGTCGCTTCAATTCCTCCAATGGATGGTATCCAGTTATCCATTAAAATTAAGTCAGGCTTTGTCTCAGTAACCTTTTCTATCACGTCGTGGGAGGTAGAGGACACAGCTATTGAATATCCGAAGCTCTCCAATATCATAGAAATCATCTCCAGCAATTGTTTGTCATCGTCAAACAATAATATTTTCTTCTTTTCCATTCTTAAAATTTTTCGATCAGCGGAATAAGTTCGTCGATATCTATAGGTTTAGAAATATAACCATCTGCGCCAGCACTTAGGCATTTTTCCCGGTCACCGGACATGGCCTGAGCAGTAACCGCAATTATGGTAACATCGTTAAATATTTCGCTGGATCCCTTGATCTTGGCAATGCCTTCATATCCATCTATTTCAGGCATCATCATATCCATTAGCACGATATTGATATTTTTATGCTGATGGAGTATTTCAAGCCCTTCTGCTAAGGAAGCACTGCTTAGTACAGCATAACCTTTTGACTTAAGAACCAATTTTAGGGCAAAAATATTATAAGGTTCATCATCGATGATCAGAATCAATTTTTTATTGTCCATATTTTAATCAGTTGTATAACCATACACGTAATAATGAAAGCAATTGATCGGTGTCCACGGGCTTTGAAATATAATCAGAGGCCCCGGCTATGATACACCTTTCCCTGTCACCGATCATGTTTTTTGCTGTTATGGCAATTATCGGTATTTCACTATAATGGGGATTTTGACGAATCATTTTAATCGTTTCATACCCATCCATTTCGGGCATCACCATATCCATAAGAATAACAGAAATATCATCGTGTTCTTCAATTTTGTCTAGACCTTCCTTTCCGTCCATTGCAGAAACAACATTAATCTGATACCTTTCAAGCGCTTGAGAGAGATAATAAATAGTGCGTATATCGTCATCGACGATAAGAACTTTTTTATTTTGCAGTACTTCTCTGATGGTTCCTAAAGACGATTTTTTTGACCATTCTTCACCAGGATGGTTTCCTACTAAATGCAAAAACAGTCCAACTTCGTCCAGTATTCGCTGGTAGGAATTTGCCGTTTTGATGACAATCGAATCGGCATATTGCTTCAATTTTAGCTCTTCAGATTTCGAAAGATTCTTCCCTGTGAATACAATGATAGGTATATTTTCTAAACCGGGTTTTTGTCGTATCGAGTCTAATGTGTCATATCCCATATTGCCCGGAACGCCCATGTCCAGTATAACGCAATCTGCTTTATCAGAATAGAGACTGTCGACGCTTTCTGTAACGGTAGTCTTTATTTCAGAAATGATATCATAGCTTTCCAAAAAGTTAGCAAGTGCTGCTGCATGTTTTGAATTTTCCTCTACAATAAGCACCTTTTTCGGATTCCGGGCAAGTGCTTCCTCAATTTTTATAAACATCTGCGCCATTTGTTCCAGCGCAATAGGTTTATCCATAAAATCGATAGCCCCTTGGAGCAGACTTTCCCGTTTAACTTCAAAAGATGACATAACATGGACTGGAATCGGACGTGTAATTGGATTGTTTTTAATCTCTGCCATAACCTGCCACCCATCTTTTACAGGTAATTGAATATCCAATAAAATCGCCGTAGGCTTATACCTTATCGCTGCATCAGCTGCCTGGTCTCCACGCACGATGACTACCCCTTTATACTTTTGCTGCCGGGTATACCTAAGCAGCGCTTTAGCAAAATTAACATCATCTTCCACGATCAATATCACTTTATCGTCCTCTTTTATATCATTCCGGTCATCATCAACATCCGGCGGGATAATGTCAACGGTATGCGGATTACTGGACATTATGATGTCCTGTGTTTTTTCGATGTTTTCCGCAATGGACTGTATAAGCTCTCCCGTTGTCGTAACAGTATTTTCTTCCAGATTTTCGGGAATTAAAAGGGTAAAGGTACTTCCTTTTTTTTCCTGGCTACTTAAACGGATCTCTCCGCCCAACAGACGCGAGAGTTCACGGCTGATCGAAAGCCCAAGACCTGTCCCGCCAAATTTACGGCGTGTGGATCCGTCAGCCTGCTGAAAAGCTTCAAAAATGACGTCCTGTTTGTCCGGTGCAATTCCTATACCGGTGTCAGTTACGGCAAAAGCAATCTGTCCATCTTGTGCCTCGCTTGGGAAGACGGAAAGTGTGACTTGTCCCTCTTTCGTAAACTTGATGGCATTCGATAATAGATTCCGTAGGATCTGGTCCAGTCGCTGGCGGTCAGTACGTATTGTCTTTGGCAGGTTGTCTGCCAATTTTATTGTAAATGAGAGTGCTTTTTCCCTTATAATCGGAGAAAATAGATTGTCCAGGTCTTTTGTCAGATCCGAAATTGCAACCTGCTGATAATCGAGTTCCATTTTACCGGACTCAATTTTTGAAAGATCGAGAATTTCGTCGATAAGGGTCAATAGGTTTTTTCCCGATAATTGGATCACCTCGGCCGATTCAATCTGTTCGGTTGTCAGGTTCTTTTCGGGATTATCCGACATTAGGCGTGATAGAAGCAAAATTGAATTGAGCGGTGTACGCAGCTCATGTGACATATTTGCCAAAAATTCTGACTTATATTTCGTGCTCCGCGCCAGTTCTTCCGCTTTTTTCTGAATTTCCTGATTTCGGTCTGCTATCAGTATATTTTTTTCTTCTAGCATTGCAGAGCGTTGCTCCAGTTCTTTATTGGCTTGCAGCAGTTCTTCCTGTTGTACGCGTAGTTCTTCTTCGGACGTCTGGAGTTTTTGGGTATGGATTTCAAGATTTGCATTGAGATTTTCCAGCTCGGCATGCTGTGCCTGAAGTTCCTCTGTCTGCGATTGCGTTTCTTCAAGCAGCTGCTGTACTTTCAGCCGCGCCTGAGCTGCAACAATCGCTGCACCAATATGACGGCCCGCTTCTCTATAAAAGGGCATCTGGGGTTCCTTGAATTTCCTGAAAGAACCAAGTTCAATAACACCAATGCAGGTGTGACCATCAAAAATTGGAAGTAATAAGATCGAATGCAGGGGTAAATATCCTGCAGTAAAACTGACCACATTTTTCGAAGGATATGGATTTTCTATGATCCGTACTTTGCCGTCCACAAACGCCTGACCGACAGCGCCTTCTCCGGGTGCGATAAATTGCCGCATCGAATCTTCATGGCCGTAGGCTCCTATCAGTGCTAGCTGCGTATGCTCAAGGATATAAAGGGAGCCGTTGGCACATTCCCCATAAGTGACTAAGATTTGCAATGCATCGGAAACTAGATCTTCTTTCACTTTGTTGCCGACTAAAACTTCGTTTAGCAAGGCGAGCCCGGTCTGGCGCCATTCATTGTCGCTAAGTTCATCGAAAGATTGTTTTAACGAATCTGCCATATTGTTTAGTGAACCGGCTAAACTTCCTAGTTCATCATGCTCCTGGTCATTGATTTTAACCGAATAGTTTCCGGCAGCAATCTGTCCCGCAATACGTTGTGTTGCGACGAGTCTTTGGGTGATCTCCCTATCTTTTTTCTTAAGGTCTTGTTCGAGCTGTACCCGTTTCGCCAGGTCCCTTCTAAGCCTTATATAAGAAAATATGGTAATGAACAGCGAAAAAATCGCAGCGATGATCACAAAAAGTGAAGTCAATGTTGATGCCGTATTGAGCCTTCCGGACCTACTGTCGAGCAATTTCTCTTCATTGTCCACAAGTCTGGCGAGAAGCGCACGGCATCTGTCCATATATTTCTTGCCCTCCTCCATGTCCGCTAAGGTCACCGTACCCCGGGCCTTTTTTATGTTAACCAGTCCGGCCAGTTTATTCAATCGGGACTCGACCAGCTGGCCGATGCTATCTATTATTTTTTGCTGCGGGAGATTGTCCGATACCAGGTCACGGGCGGTGGCAATTGACTGAGGGAGGGAGCGGGAACTGCTATAATAGGGTTCCAGAAAATGTTCTCTTCCGGTGAGCAGAAACCCCCGCTGTCCAGTCTCGGCATTTTGCAGGTCGATCAAAATTCTGTTCGAGCGTGCAATGACACGTCTACTGTGATCAACCATTTGACTATTATGGATCTGATTACGGATACTTAGATATGATGCTGTCGAACTGGTCAATAACAGGGCCAGTGAAAATCCAAAGCCGATCTGCAGATCTCTTAAAAAACGTTTTGGCATTGCCTGGTTCAATTTAAAGGTAAAGAAAAATAAAAAGTAGATCCTCCTGTGGGGGCACTGCGTACACCGATAGTTCCATTGTGCTGCTTAATTATTTCAGCGCAGATATAAAGACCAATCCCCAGACCCTGAAAGTTTACGGACGATTCTTCCACACGGTAAAACTTATCAAACACGTGTTTTTGCCTGTTTTCCGGGATACCTATACCGCAATCGGTGACAAATACACTAACTGAGTCAGATTCATATTGTATGTCTACTGTTATACAGGGCCTATTGACTGAATATTTTATCGCATTACTGAGAAAATTGATCAAGACTTGCTCTATACGCCTCTTATCACCTTTTATCATGTGGTTGATAAGATTGGGATCGTAATGAAAATAAAAATCAACATCGGCATTCATCTGTCTCATTGAGGATATAGTCTCTTCAATCAGGTTTTCAATTACAAAATCCTCTTTTCTTAAATTTAGCTGGCCGCTATCAATTTTAGAAATATCGAGCAGGTCTTTTATCAGCTCCTGTAACTTATCTACATGTCCATCTAGGGTAAGGAGATGTTTTTGGATAGAAGAAATGTCGTTTAAGCCGATCAGGCGCATCATAAATTGCACATAACCCTTAATACTGGTCAGAGGTGTCTTTAGTTCGTGGCTGGCAATGCTCAAGAATTCGTCTTTCTTTTTTTCCAATTGTTTTCTGTGGTCAATGTCCGTCAGGGTTCCCACCCAAATTGGGCCCGATTCCTGCTCGCGTATCGGTGCTATGCGAAGAAGAAAATATTTGTAATTTTCTGCGCTAAGCTCTTTGATGCGGACTTCTTTTTCATAAACCGTTCTGTGTGACACAGCGTCAGTCCATAGCATTTTGATCTCCTCGTCATCGGGATGTGTGGGCGGAAAAGATTCAGCGGACCGAGCAAATCGGTACCATTGGGAATTGACAAATTTTATGTCCCCATCAAAATTTGCAGTGAAAGCCAGCTGCGGTAAGGATTCGAGTGTCAGGTGGAGCTGGTCAACCTGTTTTTCAAGGGCACGCTGGGCTTTTTTGCGTTCTTCGATTTCAGATAGAAGCTGTTCCTGCATTTTATTGAGAGCGACTGTCTTTTCATGGAGATCATAGAAAGTTTTGACTTTCAGATTCAGGATATCCGGATCGACAGGTTTAGTGACGTAATCATGACCACCGGAAGCATATCCCTGCGTAATGAATTTTTTGTCCTTGCTGACTGCCGATAGGAATATTATCGGGATATTTTTTGTTTTATTGAGGCCACGTAGGGTTGCTGCAACTTCAAATCCATCCATATCCGGCATCTGGACATCCAGAATAATGAGTACGTAGTCGGTTTTCAGGGATTTTTTTAGCGCTTCCTCACCAGAGAGGGCAGTATCCACTAAAAAATTTTTTGATTCTAAGAGCTTCTTTAACGAAAATATGTTTTCTTCTTGGTCATCTACAATTAAAATCATGGTTTCTGCATTTATGTTTAACGGTAGTTTGAGATTGTATAAGTAAATGTTAAATATACACAGTTTATTTGTATCAACGAATTCAACTCTGTCCTAAAGGGAAAATTTTTGATAAATTATAAAAGCCGGCAGCAAATATAGATTTAGCCGTTTATAAATTGGGGTAATATAGAAAATCGATACAAGTCTACCAAAACTAGCTTTGCCGTATTTTTGTTGATCATGTTTTCCTCATTAGTTCATATTTTGATTATTTATTCGACTCGGTTTTAAAACATTTTTGGAGGGCAAATGGTTGGGTAAGGATACTTAAAAATAAATGAACTATTGTAGCTTCAATAATGCATAGAAATAAACTCTAATTATCTGATATAGTATTTACTATCGTCTTAAAGCGTATGATTGATTTACAAAAAATATTTGCAGATGGGGTGGTCCCAGATCGAAAGTGCTGCAGTTAATTTTAAAGGGGGGATTACAGCTTACACGCTTGAAGAGAAAGTAGACCAAAGCACAGCAAAAATATGGAGAAAATATTTTGGTAACTTTTGAAGGAATACTTGCGAAGCTATTTTAGCGATTTGCGAAAAGGCCTAGCAGCATTAACCGAACGATAAACCGCGAGGAAAAATCATTTAATGTTTACAGCAAGCCTGCTCGTTTTTCGTGATTTTTCCTCGCAAATTTATCTTAGGGTTTCAAAACTACTTTAACGCAATCGTCTTCTTTCTCATTGAAGATTTTATAGCCATGCTCCGCTTCAGTAAGCGGAATGGTGTGGGTGATAATATCATCGAGAACTACTTTATTTTCGCTGACGAGGTTCACAAGCTTGTCAATATAGTTAAGAACAGGGGCTTGACCCTGCTTAATGGTGATACCTTTATCAAAAATCCTGAATAGTGGGAAATTATCGTATGGTGAACCATATACGCCCATGATCGATACTGTTCCCATTCGTCTGACCGCTTCAAAGCACATTTCCAATACTTTTATCGACCCTTTTTCAAAATTTATCGTTGCTTTTACTTTATCCATAAAATTTCGTTCGGGCTCAAAGCCTACTGCATCTACGCACACGTCGGCTCCTCTTCCGTTAGTCATTTCACGAATTGCCTGAATAACATCTACTTTATGTGGGTTTAGGATTTCAACGTTATTGACTGCTTTCGCTTTCTCCAATCGATAGTCCAGTGGGTCTATAGCGATAACTCGACCAGCACCATTAAGCCATGCTGCTTTTTGAGCCATCAGGCCGACAGGACCCGAACCAAAGATTGCAACAGTTTCACCGCCTTTCAGATTTGCCCAATCAATCGCAGACCATCCGGTAGGAAAAATGTCTGTTAAAAACAAAGCCTGTTCATCAGTCAGGTGTTCGGGAATAATCCGAGGACTGATATCGGCATAAGGAACGCGTACATATTCAGCCTGACCGCCAGAATATCCTCCGTAAAGATCAGTATAGCCAAAGAGTGCACCACCTTTTTGATCCATCAAATCCCCGTTGGGACCATAGTGTTTAAAGTTTGAATTCTCGCAGGCAGGAGATGCTTCATGCGTACAGAAAAAACATTTTCCGCAAGCGATCGGAAAGGGGACTACTACACGGTCGCCTTTTTTTAGATTGGTGATTTCTGAGCCCACTTCCTCTACGATGCCCATAAATTCGTGTCCCATGATCAGGTTTTCCTTCTGCGGGACTGCACCGCTTAGAATATGTAGATCGGAGCCACATATTGCGGTCGCGGTTACTTTTAGAATGACGTCTCTTGGGTCAAGTATAGCTGGGTCAGGTACATTATCGACCCTGATATCGCCGGGCTTATGGAATACTGCTGCTTTCATAATTTATATTTTAGAATGTGTGTACATTTAACCAATTATTAATCTGTGTTTTAAAGGAACACATCCAAAACAACTTTGGTTCAAAAAATAATAGCACACAACTATTCACATCTCAATGAAGGGTATTTTTCTCAAAAGATAACGTATATGCAACATCAATATGTGTCAAACCATTAGGTGTTCGGTGATGTTCACGGTGAAAGAATAATTCATTAAATGAAGGTGATGAAGATTAAATAGAATAGGTTGTATGGCGGAGTGATATTATTTTTTAACTTCACTAGAATCAATCTCTGTCGAAGAGTCTTCGAATTGCTCTATTGTTTTTTTGAGTTCTTTCCGCTCGCAACAATACTAAGGCTTATCAATAACAGCAATGATAAGGTAATTAGGTAAGGTCTTTTGCTTTAGCTCAAAGCAGCCGAAGCCCGTTGACATGTAACCAAGGCGGGCATCTAATAAGCATTACCTCCCTTAACGATTAATAAGGGAGGCTTTTTATTTCCCCCTTTTGTGCTTTACCAGCACGATCCAATCATCTTGCACGCGTTTCGTGCCTACCAATAATCGCGCATCGTCTATTGACAATAAATCGTCCTCCCAAAGTGGAGTTGTGCAGGTTCGAGCGAGCAGTTGCTCCAGATTTCCTTTCATGGGTTTATAGGCATGCGCACCGGATTTCCGCCATAAGTAAGTGAAGTTTAAGCCAATCCTTTACTATAAATTATATCGCTGACAATGAATGTGATAAAAATTAAATCATTTCTCGCTGTTGATTGTTTGCTAATAATATTAGTAATTTTGAATGCAGCAATTACCAAAAATCAAAGGCGACAATACAGGGCTTTTGATACAATTGAAAAAAACATGGAGAGGAGTATAGTACATTGTGATCTCGATACATTTTTTGTATCTGTAGAGCGTTTGCAGAACAGCAAGCTCATCGGAGTACCTGTGCTCATAGGAGGAAGTAGTGACCGTGGGGTAGTTGCATCTTGTTCCTATGAGGCCCGCAAGTTTGGGGTGCATTCTGCCATGCCAATGCGGTTGGCACTGCGCATGTGTCCAGAGGCGGTGGTCGTACGGGGCGATCACGACAGGTACAGTCATTATTCCGGTATCGTTACACAGATTATCGAAGAAGAAACACCCATCGTCGAAAAAGCCAGTATAGACGAACATTACCTTGATGTCTCCGGTATGGACCGCTTTTTTGGCTGTTGGAAATGGACACAGGAACTCCGCCAGCGTATTATCCGAGAGACTGGATTGCCCATTAGCTTTGGCCTGTCTGTCAACAAGACCGTCTCCAAGATTGCCACCGGTACGGCCAAACCCTGTGGTGAAAAGCAGGTGCAAAACGGTGCCGAAAAAGGTTTCCTCGCACCACTATCTATCCGCAAAATTCCCATGGTGGGCGAGAAGTCCTTTACCTTGCTCCGAAATATGGGGATTTCCAAAATCGGAACCCTACAGCAGATGGAGGTGTTTACCATGCAAAAGGTCCTCGGGGAAAACGGGATCAACATCTGGCGTAAAGCCAATGGGCTCGATGATTCCCTCGTACTTCCTTTTCGGGAGCAAAAGTCCATGTCCAAAGAAAATACCTTTCAGCAGGATACTATCGATATGGATGTACTCCGTCGC
>NZ_MKWH01000029.1:0-14037 GCF_001899705.1 Sphingobacterium sp. 40-24
AGAACCTTTAATGTGATGGATGACTGTTCCCGTGAGATATTGTGTATCGAAATAGCTACTTCAATTTCTTCTTTGCGGGTAACTCGGACACTTGAACAAATCATAGACTGGCGGGGCAAACCGCTCTGTCTACGCGTAGATAATGGTCCTGAATTCACCAGTCATCATTTTGAGCTCTGGTGTAAAGACCAAGGCATCGCTATTCAATTTATCCAGCCCGGTAAGCCTATGCAGAACGGGTACATCGAACGGTTCAACCGAAGTTATCGCAAAGAAATTTTGGATGCTTATTTATTTTTCAACTTGTCAGAAGTAAGAGAACATACCCAGGCATGGATGGATGAATACAATAACAACAGACCCCATGAAGGTCTTGGGAATCTTACACCAACGGAATTATCAAAAAATATTAGACACAAACAACAAATAAATCAATTAGTAACGTAAATTAGAAAAGTCCAATCCCAGCTGTCGGAAAAATGGGGTACTTACAGAACGACTTTTCCAACAGGGGATCCTCCTGTTTAAGAAGTTCTTCCGTATTGAAACCGCCGTCGACCATCTTTTTAAGATAGGACTTCACCGTATTCTTGCTCATACCAAGGATGCGGGCGATTGTTTTTATTCCGCCACCGCTCTGGTACAATCTTAATTGCTTTATCTGACTCATTCGTTTTGGTTTTCTAGCCATCAGTGATCCGAATTGTTTGATCACTAAGTAACAAAAACTACTTGCTAAGGGGTCAGCATGCTCCAGCGAAATGAACTGAAAAATGAATTAGGGGGGCAACATGAGCCAGTATGGCAGTTGAATAACAGCTTTAAAAGCAATATGCATCCCTAAATCTATTTCAATTTTGAGGGGTCAGCTTGTTCAAGTATATCCAGTATGAATAAGTATACGGCTCCAGTTTGAATAATTGGAAGAATAACTTATTTAATTTATTTCATCGACAAAATTCATACTACTGTTTTAAAAAAACAGGTATTTACTTTAAAACAAGATGTTTTAAAGTAAATACATCACTTTAGTACCTTTCTGATATTATCTATAAATTTTGTAAAATCAATATTTTCCATTAAATCATCACAGAAATTATTAATGAAATAATCTTCACTTATCTTTCTATCTTCAAAATCTTTCTTTAATTTAAAATAAAATTTTTTATCGGGATTCGGGGGAGTTGTAGGATATTTTTCCTTAAACTCTTTAGCCAAGCTTTCAATAGATTTTAGGGTAAAATATTTGTCATTTAAAACTCTAATCAACTTAGTTTCAGGGTCTTCAATAATAACTTTATAAAGAAACTTCTCTATACTTTTTATCGGAAGAAAAAACTTTTTTATGTCTTTATACTCACTACTTACCTCATTAATTATATCTCCGTCTAAAATTGATACGATTTGCTTTCCTAAACCTAACACATTCCATCTTAATAATTCTTTATGTAATTCCAGGACGTTCTTCCAGCCACCAACAGGTACAATATGTATTAATTTACCAGCTTTAAGGTTATATGTAAATAGAATTTTTTCTACAATATTTTTAGTCAAAACATCTTCAACCAAAAATAAAAAGTCAAAGCCATCATGTTGGTAAACATCACGTATCAAATAACTTGGATAACAATTTGACTCAATAGAAAGAACTCCGTTGTAATTTTGTACTTTATATAAATTTGATGGTTTTATCTTACGTATTACTTCAGGAGAATGGCTAGTCAGCATTACTGTTAAATTTTTATGTGCCGTTGTTAATTCATCAAGTAAATCTATTAATCGACTTACTGCAATAGGATGCAATGCTAATTCAATTTCATCAATCAGAACTAAAACTTTTTTATCAACAGGAAGTGATTTCCTCACAATAGAGTTATAAATAAAGTGCAGTAAAGAAACAAGTAAACATTCTCCAGAACTCATTCTATACTGACTTATCAATCTATCATTCACGTTTATGAAATATGGCGTGTTGTTAACATTAATTTTTCTAGTAATATATTTATTCCTTACCCTATGCAATGATTTATAATGATCATAGTCACCATGAAGAATATAACTTAATTTTTCAATTACATACTTATCAGCTGGGACAATTTCACTTGCATCTAATTTACCACTCTCGAAATATTCATCAATTCTCCGAGAATCATTAAACCTCGTACCATAAAACAATGAGCCTTCATAAAGACCATTTAATTTTAATGTTCTTGGAAAAATGTTTGATGTCCAAAAGCCATTTGTAGTATCAACTTCCCAAGTGTCATTTACACCATCCACAGTATACATTACTTTAGAACTTTGTTGATAATCTTCCTTTTTCAAGGTTCCTAAATAGTGTTTAGAAATTAATTGAGCAACAGATAGTAAAACCGTACTTTTGCCACATCCATTGGCACCAACCAAAGAATAGACACCACTTTCTAAGGGCAATTCAAAATTAGCGCTTTCAATATTTTTTATTTTCTCAATTTTAACTTTTAATGTATTCATTTATTTCATTATTTCTAAAAAATATTCACTTTGATTTTATTGTATAAATTTACTTTAGGTTGTTAAAACGTGATTTCTGTCCCGCCCCTATATACTGATAAAAAAAACATTAGTATTGCTTATCTTTTTAGAATTTGTATTATAAAACTATAATATTCAAAAAGCATTTCATTGATACTACTGTACATTTCCTGCATCTTCTTCTCATAGCTGGTAGAGCGACCGCCAAAGAAATCTACATAGCTCGCCCCTATATCGCTAAAGATATTGGTGCCGATGACAACATTGGCTGCTATTGGATCATTATATCGTGAAATCTCCCTCCCTTCGATGGAATTGGTCGTGTTTACTATCATGGCATGCTACTTTTCAATCGGGCAAGGTTAATACCCAAGCCTAATATACATTATTTATTCTGAATTAATATGTTTACAGCTATTAACTTTCAAGATTATTACAAACTGTAAGGCTAAGGTATAGGTTTAAAAGTAGGATTTGTTACGGGAAACCGTAACCGATATAACAATTATCCTACTCACCAAAACATAATGATATTTTATATTTACGATGAGTTGCATATTATTTTAAACAATTCTGGTTTCCCATAATCCCTGATGAAAATTAAGTGTTAATTTTATGATATGTACAAACATTTTACGGATCGAACATATTAAATATCGAACGTAAATTGCTCATGCGACAACGCTCACATTATTTTATAAAACACATCAATGTTATATATCATACCAACAAAACACGGACTAGGTTTAGAGATATGGGGAACTTATGATGATCTCAACAATTTTTATGAGGTCGTCGCCAAATTCTGGAATAACGAAGACAAAATAAATCAGAAAGGATTTGACAATAGGGATACTTTGATCAGCGGTTTTTCCTATGAAATCCGTAAAGCAAAAGAAGGAAGCCGTCTAAAAACGGACAGAAATCATTTAACCTATGAGGAAGGTTCGTACTTGGGTGTACAGATTTCCTGGGTTCATTTCCTATTTTCTCTTACCGCCCTGAAATTTAATATGCGTTATGCAGAAACTAATAAATTTGATATATCACAGATTTTAGTCATAGAATTTTGGCTTGAAAAGGCCATGTATTCTTATGATGTAGTTGGTGCTGCACATCTAACAGGTTTTATTGAAGATGCAATTTATGGCGGCAATAAATACATATATCATTATATGAGGAGCATAAACCTAGATTATTTTAAACTAGGAGGAGGAAAAAAAGCATTTCGAAAATTACCTGGCTTATTGAAAAGAGCTGTTTATTATACAGAGGAATATAAAGATTATGAGTCTTTCTTGACCGCGGAAGCTAAAAGACTTAACTGCGAAATTTCAGAACTGGAATTAAGTGATAGTGATTTTGATTACGAAACGGTTAAATGGTAAAATCATATACTATCTATTTTATTACTGACACTTTTGCTACTAAGCTTTTATCATTTGCCTTTCTTATTTTTTAGATTAATGCTTTAGGTCTTTGTTTGACGCGGTAATACCTACCTTATTGAAAGAAACAATTGATTACGGAGACGGTCTTAAAATTGAACTATTTGAACTTTTGCCATTCTATAAATCAATATTTGCACGGCAAATACGCTGCTTATAAGGTAATGTTTAGCATTCAACTATAGTGAGCCGGTTTTTTGAACGACAAAAACTAAAATACCTTATTTGCTTAGGATTTTTGTAAATTTAATGACAGACCATATTTTAACATGAGTACACCACAAAAACTGCTAAAAAAAATACAAAGTATATCTGAAAATAAACTTACCGTTGAATTAATAATTCCACTATTAGAAGTACTTGGATATAAAAAAGTTGAGTTCAATGGTGGCGTATACGAGGATGGAAAAGATATCATTTTGTGGTATGATGATAGATTCGAGAATACTAAAGTATCGGTAGCACAGGTTAAGCACTTTAAATTATCGAATAAAGCGTCAGGAAATGATAGTCTTCAAACTGTAGTTAATCAATTGGAAAACTGTATCAAAAAACCCATATTGTACACTGATAAAAAAAAATATTTACCCACTGAAATAATACTAATATCCTCCTACCCAATTAATACTAATACATTAAAAACTCGATTTAGTGAACATGAAACACTGAAGGATCATAATATAGATATAATTGACGGAAATAGACTAACTAAACTTCTACTAAAAAATTGTATGGATATTGTAGATAATTTATTAGGAATTGAAACCAATATTCCTGATAAAATTTCCCCAACTCTAAACAATGAAATTCTCCTAAAAGCTTTAGGTTATAACAATAAGATATCTATCAAAGCTATTTACACCGATATTAATTTTAATTTGGGTAAGAGAACACCTAGAGTTCTACTGAATGAGAAATACGATCCAATCGAACACAACTACGATTTAACTTTAGAACAATGGAGAGAATTCAGGGGCATTTGCGAATCTTTATCAGCTGAATATGAGGTAAATTTTCTAAACAGATCATTAGAAGATATTAACTCTTCTGCCGATTTAACAATTTACAATAAATGGCAAGACAGTTTACATCGGAAAGAAAAAAACCATAAAAATAAACTAGCAGAAGTTGAAGATGCTAGACTTAGTCTAAGAATTAAAGAGCAAAATCTCAAAGAAACTAAGCTTAAGAAACAAGATAAGGCTTCTATTGCTGAGGCTAAGGAATTAGTAGAAATTGAAAAATCGAAAGTACAATTTCTAGAAAAGGAATTGTCTTTAGCTAGTAAACAATTGGAAACTAATAAAATTGCCCAACCAAAGGTACTTTATAAAATAACAATTGATGGGTATAAATTATCGCAACAAATTATCAAAAAGCACGATTGGATAATCACTCAAATTAATGGGTTAAACAGTGAACTGAATCTTAGTATTAGTGAATTGAAAAACTTTTTGAAAAAGGCAGAGACTGTTATATCTACTACTGAGGTGATATTCAGAAATCCATTAATAACAAATTGTTTAAAATCTAAAGAAGACGATGTTATCGGAGAAGGAGAAATACCACGCCTTTCAATTGATATTCATAAAATTTTTGATACGGGGTTAAACTTCCTTGTATTAGGAGAAGCGGGCGCTGGCAAAACGACAACCCTTCAAATGTATGCGCATAATCAATCCCAGTTGGGTAGTAAAATGCCTATTTGGATTTCTCTTTCTAGAATGATACAATATGTTAATGAAATCCAACAGGATAATGAGCCCTTAGAATTAATTCAATGCATCAACATCTATTTAAACAAACTTGGTATATCAACTGATGTTGGTTTACTTGAGGGACTGTTTAAATCCAAAAAAACAGTTCTTTTACTGGACGGTTTAGATGAAGCAATTAAACCAGGACCTTGGCTTCCAGAAGAAATTAATAGGTTTAGTAAAATTTATAATTTCAACACGCAGATAATTGTCTCCTCGCGGCTATCAACAAAAGAAATAAATACCATCTCATTTTTTTCTATAACATTGATGCCGTTTACCACAAAACAGAGAAATTTATTTATAAGGCAGTGGTTCTCCGAAATAAATAATGATGTTATATATCGCAGAATAACAAAACATCTAGAGGATAATAGAGAAGTGGCTGAAATAGTAAGAAATCCGCTATTAACAACCACTCTGTGTGTACTAGCTGAAAACAACTTGGCACTACCACGTACAGAGATCAATCTTTACAATGATAGAATCAAATTATTAACAGGGTATTATGATAACGTGAAGAATATAGTATCTAGGATTACAATAACTCCCCATCATTTGGAAACATTATCAAGCAAATTAGCCTTTTTCCTACATTCGAATAATACCCGGGAAGGAACGCTTGAAAATCTAATTAGTTTTGCTGCAGATGCTATGAAAAATCATCTCAGTAGAGAACAATCAACAATTGCCGTCCATGAATTAATAGATCCTTGCAATATACTTATCCCTATGGAAAAAAATGGTCAATATGGTTTTGGGCATTTAAGATACCAAGAGCATCTAGCTGCTAAAGAAATTTTGGGGAATAGAAGCATAAAAATACAACCATTATTGAAAAACCAATGGTGGAAGGGTGTATTCACTATATTTTCAAAATTGAATGATAATATTGAATGGCTAATTAAAGACTTAGGACAGCAAAATCTAGTCAATAAAAACCAAGAGATATTATTTGAAATAATCGCTGCGAGACCAAACCATGAACAAGAATCGTTAGTTGACTTTGTGCAAAAGTATCTGTCGGCTGAAAATGGGAATTTATAATATAAATGGATTAACACACTGAAAACTAATTACATTATTAGCATGACGAATAATCAAATACTCGACGCAATATTACATTGTTATTTGTTCGCTCAAAAGATGAAACTTGAAAATAATGCCAAGTATTCAAAAATGACTTTTGAATTTATTTTCAATGCACAAACCAAAGACCAGGCTGTTGAGTCTTGGCAAATGGAATTTTTAAAGCAAACTTTGATTAATGATGGTTTTATTAAACTTCCTGAAACAGGTGTTGAACCTTTTGAGCTTACCCCTTCTGGCGTTAAAGCGGCACAGCTTGGTTGGTATAAAAAAAATGAAAGAGATCTAGAAACAGAAATCCAAATAAACTCATTAACAATTAAAGATTTAAAACGCTCCAAAACTTCATTAATAATAGCTGTATTAGCCTTAATTATTCCAACGATACTGTCGGTTTATAGTTTAGTTCAAAGTACTAACTCTGATAAAGATAAAGAAATCGACAAATTGGAAACTGAACTTAATGATGCGAAAAGAGAAATTGATGAAATAAAAAAAGAGATAGTTTTATTAAAAAAGTGAACAAAAAGCAGCCCCCTTGTTAATCGTTAAGTGAAATCTTCCCAAAAACAGGTGAGTCTACAAGGCCATTTTATTCTATCCTAAGTTTGATTATTTTAATTTCTCAGAATAAAGTAATGTGTGAAAATAAAACCTGAAATTAAGATCCCAAGCCCCTACATAAATATAAAATTCCTTATGATCGCATGATGCTCTTTATGTTTTTTACTCTCGTAGACAACCATTTCGGGGTATGACAAATCTTTGAAATATATTATATCAAATTTATACCCAATTGGCTCCGTATTAATTGTTGGCATAAACTCAGATAACTGATTTACCCATTCAGAATAATAACTTCCTGTTTCAGGGTCTGAGCCATAATCAACGTGGTAGTTATAATGCAAAGAATCAGTATAAATTTTAGCACCATCAAAATATTCAAATTTTATATATTTTTTGTCTAGAATACCTTTAGATCTCAAAAACTCCTCAAATCTTTCCGAATCAAAGTCACCGTTTTTATTTAAAAATTCTTCAGACTTAGATAACTTATAAAATGGATTATCGACAATTGTTGCCGTTCCTTTATTACCATTCACAACTAAAACTAACAACTTTAAGTTTTTAAAATTGTCCATCAACTCGATAACGAAAAGAATGATTAACGGAATTAGACAATAAAAAACTTTTTTGGTTAATGAATTACTAATTTTCATATCCTTTGTAAATTTAGCTTAATAAGGTAAGATTATTTATTACTTTATTTACTCCCCTTTCCTGAGATTTCGTCGATATCTACACTGAGCCCAATAATAGCATCAGCACGAATTGCCTGCGCACGTTGCTTGAGCATTTCGGTAACACGCTTGTACATTTCCTGCATCTACTTCTCATAGCTGGTAGTTCGACGGCGAAAGAAATCTTCAAAGCTAGCTCCTATATCGCTAAAGACAGTGGTGCCGATAACAACATTGACAACTATTGGATCATTATATCGTGAAATCTCCCTCCCTTCGATGGAATTGGTCGTGGTTACTATCATGGCATGCTACTTTTGAATCGGGCAAGGTTAATACCCAAGCCTAATATACATTATTTATGCTGAATTAATATGTTTACAGATATTAACTTTCAAGATTATTACAAACTGTAAGACTAAGGTATTGATTTGAAAGTAGGAATGTTTACGGGAAACCGTAGCTGATTTACTCAACGGTTTTACTAAGACAATAAAGTAAAAAAAAGCCCCCCTTATAACCGCTATGGGAGGCCATGTTGGCTAGATGTCCGCTTGGGCTAGATGTTAACCGGCTTTGGGCATTCATCTACTGTAAAGATCGCGAGATTAGTTGAGATAATTGTTGTTCATTTCTTAAAAAATGTTGTTCAAAAATTCCATCCTAATAATAATTCAATTCCATAAGGCTATTTCACTTCATCAAATATATGATCAGTTTCAAAATCACTCCAGATCAACCCACTCTTCGATAATGACAACCGTCTTTTATCAGAAAGCTTCTCTATGATAACCAACACCTCATCTGTCAACGTAAAATATTTTTTGCTGCTTAGATCATCTATAGTCAAAAATCCGGTAACACAAAACTTATTGACAGCTAGTACTCCGTGCTCAACAGCTAGAAATATTTTTTTTTAAAACCAAATAGGATTCGATATTGTATTAATAGTACTTTTCAAAAATAGGTTGTAATTAGGAAGCCTTGAGATCCTCCCAGACTCAAGGTTTTTTTATTCCTCATAGCCTAACTCATCAAGGATAATAACAAGTTCGTCGGTGGTCAACCAGCTCGTATTGTTACATAGCATTACCCATTCGCCATTGCGAAAATCTACATTCATTATAAAAAACCGATCAATCATAATTTGCAAGGTTCCACCGCCATGCAAAACAGAAACCTCAACCACTTGCTTCTGACCACACACGTCACATTCGAACTTTATATTCTTTTTCATCGAATATCGTCCTTTATCCACTTTAATTCCCCACGTTGTATCAGGACTATATACTTTTGCACGTGATCATCGGTCAATAAGCAATTGTCATCTAGGTGGTAATTGAACTGTTTAGTGAATGGGGCATACTGAATACTTCCTACATAGGCATTATTGAGATAAATATGCCAAAGGCTGTATTTCTTGGCCCGAACTTCCACTACCTGACGTTTTCCATGATGATAAAACAACTCAGGCACATCCGTATCAAAGCGAAGTATAAGGGCGTCAATGCACGCTTCCTTGATGTCATCGGCGAGTACACCGAATGCCAATTCCCACTCTCCCTGAGATTTCCTGAAAACATAAAAAGCAAGACCATTTTTGTTGTAAAGATGATAATCTTTCATGCCCATGCTTTTATCATGCACGGTAATTTGAGCGTACATTACCCGATTTCGGCAAAAGATTTCCAGAGGTTTCATTTTACAATATTACTAAAAATATTAGTAATATTGTATAAAGTATAGATATTTAGGGTTTCTCATTTTTTATAGGCCATTGGATGGATGAAGCCTCTAATAGCTGGTAGAGCCACCGCCAAAGAAATCGACATAGCTCCCTCCTATATCGCTAAAGACAGTGGTGCCGATGACAACATTGGCTGCTATTGGTCGTCTCTTCACATCCAGAAATATTTAGATACGATATTCCAACTGGACTGGCTCTGCCAGGCAGCTGTATATCAGATCTATACTATACACTCAATCTCGATATCGGCGTTCCGCGGTAAGGAGGTAACCTCGATGGAGCTCGTGTATAAGCTATTTAATATGAGTAAGAAGTGCAGGCAAGCTCTATTTTGACGATTGGGCATTACGATTCACTTTCATAAACAAATCTTCGTATATAGTTTTCCAGATCAGTAAGTTCAAAAGGCTTTGTTAAAAAACCTTCTGCCCCACATTCCAAAGAGATTCTTCTTCCGTCGATATGACCTGACATCATAATCACGGGCAGCTTATCATATTTAGCGGAACTCTTTAGATCACGGAGTATCATGTCACCATTCCGTGCATGCATATGAATGTCCAAAAAGAGTATATCAGCATTCATAGTATCCAACACTTCCGTCAGGACTAAACTGTTTGCTACAGATATAACAATCGTATACTGATTCTCTAACACCAAGGAAAATGCATTTAGTATTTCTTTATCATCATCGCACACTACTATTGTCTTTTTCATCTTATTTTTTTAAGAAATATTTTTTTCATCGCTTATTAAAAAATGGATCTTAGGCATAAGATCCACCTTCCTTGATTGTTGATTAGCTCTTAATGAGCTTTTCCATTGAGTAAGTTTATCGCCCTAGAGCTTTTTAAAATTGAACGCCCATCGAATATATTTGGTTCTACTTCAAACGTCATTACCCATACTTCACGTGTATATTCAGACGAAGACGTATAAAAACATCGCTTTGTGATGAAACTCATTTTGTTGTCAAAACAATGGGTATATCATTCAGCTTTGCAAATTAAAAAAGCGAGCAAAAGCCTGGTGTAATAATCCAGACTGTATACCCGCTTCAAAATAATCTGCCTTGTGCAAGTGCAAAAAATAAGCTACCTTTTCGATTGCCTATTTCTTTTTTTTACGGAAAACATTATCCGTTACCTCTTTAGAGGAGCCATCTTTTTCCTTTTGATAAGAAGATTGTGCTTTCTCTTTGGTGCTTTTTTCCTTTTTAATGTCTTTACTCATGATGTATGGATTTTATAAAATGATGGTCCTTTTACTTTCAATAGCTATGATTGATCGGAAGGAATAATATTAAGCTGAATCGTATTTACTCTTTGAAGTACGCAAGCTGCTAGTTGTTGAACTGAAAATTTCCGAAAGGTATATCGTGGAGAATTTAAAGATAAAACAAGTGTATTTATCATATCGGATCTACTGAATGGGTTAAGATGAATAGCAGATCGCAGTAATAAATGTACGCATAATAATTGACAATCAGGCATCAAGTTTTTTAAATACACTAACGAACAGGTTCATTCATATAATCCGTCATCTTAAGCCGGGCCATTAAATAGCTTATTGTGGATTCTGCGCCTTGATTGATGTTGATCGTGTGTTCTTCCAGGCCGTCAAAGCATCCGCCGGTAATAGGATTATAAACAATCTGCCGAATATGGTTCCTTCCCAGAAACCATTCAAATACGATTCGTATATTTCTCTTATACTGCTCATCTCTTGTAAACTTATAAAACCTATCTAGTGCAATAATGGTATAGGCAACATCAATAGGCTGCTCCCCGCCCCTAGTTTTGGTTGCCGGCTGGTCTCGTTGTGACCATCCTTTGTTGGAAATCACATGAACCTCATTGTCAACAATAATCTTGCTCAACAAGAAATCAAAAGATTGACAGGCAATATCTCTGTAGCGGCAATCCCCAGTTGTCTCATAGGCGATTAACATAGCCTCCGGAATAACACTATTGCCATAGGTCATATACGATTCATACCACTGCCAGTCCGTAGAGCTCTCATGTTTAAACATGGCTGCCAATCGATCCGCAAGTGCCTGGATTATAGCTTTATAATTTTTGCCCTTCATAAAAATCAGTCCCTTAATCGTGAAGGCCATCGATCTTGTCGAAAAATACACTAAAGCATGTTTGGAGGCTCGCTCCATAAGTTCTATTGCAAGCTTAACTATTCTTTCCGGCAAAAGATTGGCCATGCCCACCACTTCGCCCAGAGCCCAGACTGCTCGACCGTTGGCATCTTCAAGATTCTCCTGCTGGTTTTGTATCGTGAAATTACCGTAGATATCTACATAATTTAGAAAGGTGTTATCTTCTTGCATACAATGACCTATAAAATCCAGATATTTCTGTATCAGACCAAGGTCTTCGTAGGTTTCGTATAATCTATAGTGATGTAACATGGCTATAAGCGCTCTTGCATTGTCATCCAAAGCATAACCGCTTGAAAGGTCCGGCGTGGAAATATCAGCAAATTGAACAAAGCCGCGCTCATCGGACATCCGAAAAATATGGTCCAGATTCAGCGGCGGAATGGAGTAGATCATTTTCCCTTTTTTATCTATAAGAAGCTCAAAAAGATATACATGAGCTATAGCAACGTTTTGCCAGGAAGTCTTGACCATCTTCTCAAGGTTAACATGATGAATCTTGCTTAATTGAAGTTCATCATCCAAAATATGATTGACAGCAGCTGCGAGCTGATCAGAAGCTTGAAAATCTATTATGGTGCCCATATCTTCCTTTAAAACCTCCTTCACATGCGGGATTGGCGTAGAGATGATGGGGCATCCGGAGCTCAGCGCATAAGAAAACGTACCGCTAACGGCCTGTAGCGGATCTTTTGACGTAAAAAGGTATACGTCGGTTATAGATAGATAGGCTAATAAGTCTTCCGTGGAAAGAAATTCGTTAATAAAACGCACATGAGCTGAAATACCGAATTCATCAACTATTGCCTCAAGCTCATTTCTATACGACTCTCCATCAATTCGAAGCAGGTTGGGGTGTGTCATTCCTAAAACAAGGAATATCACATTTGGGTTTTGTTCGATAATAGATGGAAGTGCATAAAGTGTGGTTTCTATACTCTTGCTGGGCCCCAGCAAACCAAATGTACTGAGGACTTTCTTGCCAACTAGGTTAAAATACTCAAGAATGGCATATTTATCCTTAGCTGGGGCTAAATGGGTGCCGTGCGCAATTACAGTTATTTTACTGGTTGGAATTTTGTAATTATGAATAAGGATATCGGCAGATCCCTGGGTCATCACGATGATTTGCGAGCAATGATAAGCAATGGCAGATACATGTTCGAGCATAGTGCGATCAGGTGCTGGCAACACTGTATGGAAAGTGACAACAGTAGCAAGTTGTGCTGCATTGAGATCCGAAAGAAAAGATATGAATTTAGCCTCCTGACCAAGGAAGAGACCAAACTCATGTTCGACACAAATCAATTTAATATCCAGATCACACAGGATATTTTGAAGGATATTATCGAATGAAAGCGGATTTAAAATATCTAGCTTCCCCAATGGGCCATCATCTTGCGATGTATTATTATCTACAATCGGTATGGGAATTAGCCGGTACGACTCTTCAAATTTACTCGCGATAGCATTTATCAGATCTGTTGTATAGGTTGCAATACCGCAGGCGCGTGGAGGAAAAGTGGAAAGGAACGCAACTCCTTTTTTTGTTTTTGAAATCATGTTGGATTTTTTAAGTGAAGTCCTTGCATACGATCTTCTTGTATCTTTGACAAGGTGCTACACGTAGGGAGGTTTATAAATGTACGAAAATAAAATGAGAGAAATGCTAGCTGGAATGTTATATCTGAAAAACTATTAATGTTATGTTAAAATTTGAATCGGATAATATATGCTCGAACCTTTTGCTGAATCAGTTCGCCGTCCAATAGATCATCCTGCTTCTCCATCGGTATGCGAGCAACCTTTTTAAGATGTACTGGTGTCCCCATTGGGTAATAATAAACAGCTGGCTCCCCTTTCCTGAGATTTTTCAGAACAAAAGTTAGGTAAACAAGTCAATATTACCTGCAAAAAATGATATTGTTCTTTGTTTCTTCAAAATTTTGGCTCCATTTAGAAGCATAACCTAACATCTCACGCAATAAGGTAGGCACTGCAAATACGTGTGCGGATCGGAAAAAGTCGATTTCGGGCACATTTGCATATAGTATAACCATTAAATCGACAT
>NZ_MKWH01000030.1:0-1784 GCF_001899705.1 Sphingobacterium sp. 40-24
TACCGAACGGCGAGGGCGAATTGTGGTAGTTGGTTTCTTCCGTGAAGAAGCACAAGGCAGGCTCAATAAAAGTGTAAAAACTTTCTTCACTGGGAAAGTCGCCCGCATTGCCCGGCATTCCTGCCCAGTAGAATGTTGCTACGTCCGTAGTGTTGTGGCGTGGCTTACACTCCATCAATGCCAATGCACTACCGCAATCATTCTTTAACTGCTTCAGTTCCGCAGGGTCTTCCGACCACGCCATAATGTTGTAGTGCGCACGGATGGAGGACAATCCGAAGCTGTGGGCTTCGTTCAGGTACTTTTCTATCCACTCTTTATTGATTTGGTTGGCACGACTGTACCTTGCCAGTGAGTGCATATTCCTTGCAGACTTCTCAAACTTTTGCAGGTTGTCTTCGCTGTTATCCAAAAAAATGTACTGGTTGTATATGTGGTTGCAGCTTAATAGCAAGCCCACAGGTGCGGCGAATGACAGACGGCAGTCGCTACGGTCGGTAGATAGCTTTTCAAAACGGGTATCTGCCGATACCGTTCCGGGCAGGTCATCCGTATCTGAAAGGGTATGCAGGCTTAACCTTTTGTTGCCAATGCGCACCTCTTCGTTTCCGAGTGCGATGTCCTGCATTGGTGTTCCTGCTCCCCTCGATAACGTGAGGTACTGTTCCAGTAATCCCTGTGTATCTTCCGTTCCGATAATGTCCTCTTCGGTCAAACGCCGCAGGCTGACAAAACCGCTATCGTTCACGATACGTTCAAACTGGGCGACCGCCTCCATAAAGCGGTGTATCGTTTCCTTGTTCCTGATTTCCTTTGGTATCAGTGTACCTTTGCAAAGCGAACTAAAGTTGCTTTGCATCCGCATTCTTTCCTTAGTAGTCTTTGTCAGAAACAGGTAGCAATAATGGTTCAGGAACGGTCGCTCGTTGAAATGACGTTGATAAGACTTCGATAAAAAACTCTGGTCTTCGATTGCCAAATCAGGTGCATAGCTTTCCTTAATGTACCAATCCTGTTTGTGAATGACCGTAAAATCAGGGAGGGTTTTAATCGCCTTGTGCCAGGCGGAGTGAATGGCTTCGTATTCCGCAGAAGCTACCGTGAACAGTTCCGGCAAACGCACTTCAAAACAAGCGGTAATGTCCGCATCTTTGGATAAGATGCAGTTGTTCTCTACTGCCAACAAGGGAAATTTGTTTTCCAGTGTGGTGGTCTTTGCTACATTTCTCATACGGCATTCTGTTTAGGTGTGAATTTTAAATAGCGGTTTACAGGCTTGCGGCAGATGATGTAGCGGGGATGCCTTTTATTGGCTGCAATTTTCATCAGTCCGTGTTCGCCGTACTTCCTGTTCAGCGAAAAGGTCTGCCATACAATGAGCGAAGCACCGCCTGCTCCGAGGAACAGGCAGATGTAAGAGTTTACGCCTGCCATATACAGTATCATCACGAGGATAAGCGTACCGAGCAGCCCACCTGCGAAAATGAACAGGTATTGCGCTTTTAGCCCTTTAAATTCCACCGTCCTGCCGATGCCTTTGTTGATATTGTAATTCATAAGGCAACGGATTAAAGGAAGAATGAACGCAGGATAGTAGCGGCAACAATCAAGAAGATACACGCACCAAACCACGAAGCTGCGGTCTTACTCGTGTCGGGGTCGCCGGAACTGAATTTGTTGTACACCTTAACGCCCCCGATTAACCCGACTACCGCACCGATGGCGTAGATTAATTGCGTTGCGGGGTCGAAATAACTTGTTACCATTTGGGTAGCCTCGTTGAT
>NZ_MKWH01000031.1:0-12281 GCF_001899705.1 Sphingobacterium sp. 40-24
AGTCCATGTCCAAAGAAAATACCTTTCAGCAGGATACTATCGATATGGATGTACTCCGTCGCACGCTGATCAGCATGGTCGATACACTCGCTTTCGATCTGCGCAAAGAGCAGAAACTAACCAGCTGCGTCACCCTCAAGATCCGTTACAGCAACTTCGATACCCATACGCAGCAGTTGCAGATTGGCTATACCAATTCGGATCGAAAGCTTACCGATGTGGTGCTTTCGCTATTCAAAAAACTCTATAGCCGCAGGATGCTGATACGGCTTATCGGGATCAAGTTCTCGGGCCTGATATACGGTTCTTACCAGACCGATCTCTTTGACGATAGCGCCGAGGAGGTTAACCTCATGCAAGCCATGGACAAGATCCGAAAACGCTATGGGGCCGAATTTCTGATGAAGGCCATCTGTGCGCCCCTGCCGGAGAAAGGAGGGGAGCAATGCTCTTAAATCTACATAGCTATTATAGCCTACGTTTTGGTACCCTCAGCCTGCAGGATCTCGTGTCGGGCATGCTTGCTGGCGGTTATGATACCGCCGTGCTTACCGATATCAACAACAGTTCGGGATCACTGGATTTTATCAAACTGGGGCGCGCAGCCGGACTGAACCTACTCGCAGGGATGGAGTTCCGCAACGACGATCAGCTTTTTTTTGTAGCCATTGCGAAAAATGAGCGTGGCTTCCGTGAGATCAATGAGTATCGAACTAAGCTCAATATGGAAAACCGTGCTATACCGGAGCGTGCGCCCGAATTTGAGGAGGTCTTTGTCATCTATCCCTTTAGCAGGCTCAATGCCTTTCCATTGCGGGACTTCGAATACATCGGCGTTCGACCCAGTGAGCGTACCCGCGCCCAGCTGATGGACCACAAGGTACTTGATCGCTGTGTGATAATCGCACCCGTCAGTTTCCGCAAAACCGACTACACCTTACATCGGCAATTAAGGGCGATTGATAACAACTTGTTAATTTCGCAGCTTAACAAAGGGCAGATCGCTGCCGAGGACGAGGTATTTATCCCTCGGGTCAAGCTTATGCGCTTATTTGCCGACTTGCCCCAATTGCTGGCCAACACCAACCGTATACTGGGCCAGTGTTCTTTCAGTTTCGATTTCACCAGTGTTAAAAATAAAGCAACCTTTACCGGTAACCGCTACAACGATAAGCAGCTCCTGTACAAGTACTGCATGGATGGCTTTTCCAGACGCTATGGTCGTAACGACCGGGTGGCAACCGAACGCATCCAGCGCGAGCTCGAGATTATCGAAAACCTGCGTTTCTCCAGTTATTTTCTCATTACCGACGATATCTGCCGCTACGCACGTGGGCGCAATTTTCACTATGTAGGCCGTGGATCGGGGGCCAATTCTGCTGTTGCTTATTGCTTGGGGATCACCGATGTTGACCCCATTGCACTTAAGCTTCCCTTTGAGCGTTTTCTCAATCCCAAGCGCAAGAGTCCGCCTGATTTTGATATAGATTTTAGTTGGAATGAACGCGACGAGATGTACGACTATATTTTCAACCGTTATCAGACAGGACATACAGCCCTGATGGGCGCCATGAGCACCTTTCGCTCCCGCAGCATCCTGCGCGAGCTGGGTAAGGTATATGGGCTACCCAAGGCCGAGATCGACCGCCTGGTGCATGAGCCCGATCATATGCTCAACAAAAATGAGGTGACTAATACAATTCTGAGCGTTTACAACCGCATGGCCGATTTTCCCAATCAGCGGACCATCCATGCCAGCGGCGTGCTCATTTCGGAGGAACCGCTCACCTGTTATTCGGCGATGGACAATCCGCCCAAGGGATTGCCGACCATGCAGTTTGATATGTATGTGGCCGAAGATATCGGTTTTGAAAAGTTCGATATCCTTTCCCAGCGAGGTATCGGCCATATCAAAGATTGCCGGACCATTGTGCGGGAAAACTTGGGTGTGGTGATCGATACCGACAACCCCAAGCGTTTTTTTCAGGATGCCCATATTGCGACGCAATTAAAATCAGCCAATACCATCGGCTGTTTTTATATCGAGAGCCCGGCCATGCGGCAGCTGCTCACCAAACTGCGTTGCGATGATTACCTGACGTTGGTGGCAGCGTCCTCCATTATTCGGCCTGGTGTGGCCAGTTCGGGTATGATGGGCGAATATATCCGCCGGCATCACGACCCCACGACGGTCGTCTATCCGCACCCCGTGTTTAAGGAACAGCTCGAAGAGACCTATGGCGTGATGGTCTATCAGGAAGATGTGATGAAGATCGCCAATGCCTACGGTGGACTCGATATGGCCGATGCCGATGTGCTGCGGCGCATGATGTCGGGCAAATACCGGAGCAAAGACCACCTGATCGAAATCGAGGATAAATTCTTTTCCAACTGCAAGGCCAAGGGATACCCCGAAAAGACGAGTCGCGAGATCTGGCGGCAGATGGAAAGCTTTGCGGGCTATTCCTTTAACAAGGCGCATTCCGCATCCTTTGCTGTAGAGAGTTATCAGAGTCTTTTCCTCAAGACCTATTATCCTTTGGAGTTTATGGTTGCGGTACTCAACAATTATGGTGGGTTTTACAATCGTAAAGTCTATGTCAATGAGGCGCGAATTTCAGGCGGCAATATCTGCCTGCCCTGTGTCAATCAGTCCGTTTTTAATACCTCCATTCAGGGTAAGGATATTTATCTGGGTTTTGACTGCCTGCTCAACTTGGAGGGTAAACTGGCCCATCGCATTATCGAAGAGCGCGAAGCGAATGGCACCTATACGAGTCTGGAAAATTTTGTTAAGCGCACACAGACGGGTATTGAGCAGGTTGTTATCTTGATCCGTGTTGGAGCCTTGCGCTTTACGGGGACGGGAAAAAAGCAATTGCTGTGGGCTTCGCATCTGATGATGAGCAAGCATAATCCTGTTGCAACGGGTATGGCGCTCTTTGAGACTGAGAGTCGCAAGCCTATACTGCCGCCCTTGGAAGAAGATATCCTGGAGGACTATTACGACGAAATGGAGCTGATCGGCTTCTGTGTCACAGGGACGCTTTTTGATCTTACCAAAAGCAATTACCGGGGCGATATGCCAGCCAGGGAACTCCACTTGTTTGAAGGGAAAATAGTCCGCGTTGTGGGGGATTTTGTCTGTGAGAAATTTGTGAAGACCAAGCGTGGCGACCTGATGAAATTCGGTACTTTCCTCGATGCCGAAGGGCGTTTTTTTGATACCGTCCATTTCCCACAGAGCCTGGTCAAATATCCGCTCCGTGGGGCGGGAATCTATTTGGTTGAAGGCAGAGTTGTCGTAGAATATGGTTGCCCTTCCATTGAGGTGATCCGCTGTGCTAAAATGCCGTTAAAGCCAGATCCTAGAAGCGAGTAACCTGCCGCTTTAATCCAGTACTGCGGTGAGGTTGGGATTAATCACAAATTTACCTTCTGCAGTCTCTTGGATGAAATCTGATAGATTGATATGAAGCATTAGCGTATGGTTTTCATTCGGAGAAAGTTTATTGTCGGCTGCGATATTCACCGCGATAATTTGTCCTTGCGGCATCTCTAAAGCATAGGGAAGGTCATCTATGACTATTTCATTTCCTGTAGGGGCAACTTTTAGCATAACTTCCTGTAGGCTGCCATGGGGCACATGTCCACCCGCGACGATGCTATCCTTTTGAATTCCGAGGATGTTTACCCTTTTATTCGCCTCGATTTTTCCTCCACCTGCAGACGTGCGGGTCCATAACTGCTGGATCTCGAGATGGACTGCATCATACTGATCACCTTCAGTTTTTATCTTCACTTTTAAGTGCGCCTGCTCGGGTGCGGGGCTATCATCCTCATGGCAGCTACCTAAAAGTATGAGGAGGACCAGGCCCATAAGATGCAACAGCACAGAAACCCTGCGGGCGGTTAACTTTGTATTTTTTCTATTGGAAATCAGGGGCATAATTGTTTTTTTATAATTGAACACAAGAGGAGCGGTCATCGTTTGCTTTTTTGTAAAAACAGCCCGCTACGTGAGCCATATACACATTGTCCATTTTTCTCTTACTATTCAATTTAACTTTTCATATCTTTGTAGTTCATGCAAAAACAACTATTCACATATTATAGTTTAGCGATTGGAATGATTGCCTGATTCCGGGTGTCTTGCTTCTTGCGTTTCGCTGGTAATAAGCATGTTACCAGTGGTATACCTGTGAGTCATTCGGATGACCAATAATCAGCAATTTAATTCATCATTCTAAATTAATAATAAATGAATAACCTCGCATTATTTGGTTGGAATAGTGACCTATTTCAGCTTAAACAAGAATCTACATATTCTAATCTTTTTCATGGTCGTGTTTCGGCTGTGAACAAAACTAACTACGAGATCATGTCCGAGAACGGCTTGCTATTTTGCGAGCTGGCGGGCAATCTGCTCTTTGGAAAGTCAGCGTTTGAGCTACCCTGCACGGGGGACTGGGTTATCTTTCAACCTTTTGACGACAACAAAGGAATAATTGTCGATATCCTATCGCGTACCCACACATTGTACAGAAGAAAGAGTGGTACCATTTCGGATAAACAGGCAATAGCATCTCATATAGACAAAGCTTTTATTGTTCAGAGCTTGGATGCCAATTTTAATCCCCGTCGAACGGAACGGTTTATGGCCCAGGTATTGGAAGAAAATATTCAACCGGTGCTCATACTCACTAAATCTGATTTGGATTTTAATCGACAGGATATAGATGAGTCGTTAAAACACCTTACCAGCAACGTGCAAGTATTTTACACAAGCATTCATTCCACAGAGTCCATTGTTCTTGTACGTGAATCTATCCTGCCTGGGGAAACAATAGTATGTATAGGCTCCTCTGGTGTAGGAAAAAGTTCTTTAGTCAATGCGTTATGCGAACGCACAGTGTTGCTCACCTCCGAAACAAGTAACGCCACAGGGAAAGGTAGGCACACTTCAACCCGGAGAGAAATGGTCTTGATGGATGGTTCCGGCGTTTTGATTGACACGCCCGGTGTAAGAGAATTCGGTTTAGCGTTAGAAACTCCCGAAACATTGGAAGACGTATTTGATTTCTCTGGATTTGCTGGCTCCTGCCGCTTTGACAATTGTGCTCATCTTTCCGAACCTGGATGTGCAGTTAAGAATGCGGTAGACAATGGTCTTTTAGAACCTCGTGTATACGAAAGCTACTTAAAATTGAGAAAGGAATCATGGCATTTCTCCGTATCTGAACATGACAGGCGCAAAAGAGATAAATCCTTCTCAAAAATCGGGGAGGAGGCGAAGCGAATAAAGAAACGCTAATCAATTTTTCAATTTTATACAGATGTTCCTTAACAATGTTGAACATCTGTATAATTTAAGATGCAGATATCAAACCTTGGTAGTCACGAATTCAGTTTATACTATACAATTCTACCCCCCGGAAACGACTAATTTTCGAGGAAACATTTCATGTAGCGGATATAATAACAGAATCGATTGAATCAGGGGAAAGTACTACTTTATTAAAAAGGCCGGCGACATGAATTACCGACCTTTATAACTACTAAAACAAACTAACTTAACCTATCAGATAACGATATCCATTTATAATAGTTGATTTTTTAGCAAAAAAAAAAGGACTCATCTTTCGATTAGCCCCTAACTAAATTATAGACAGATCCATAAAGGACCGGAAAATACGTTTAAAATGGCCAGGCCTAAAACCTGACCATACAATTAAATCAATCTAACTGAACTGATACATAACGATTGACGCTAAATGGACAATTCTGTTAACAGCTTGGTTTGATAAAAATGAAAAAGCCTTGAGGGGGGAACCCAAGGCTCTAATTATTATTAACCTATATTTTTGAAAAGTACTTATAATACAATGTCGAATTACTTTTAGTTTGAAAAAAATAAAAAAGGCTGATCCTAAGACCAGCCTTTAAAATCAACCATAAAAAATAAAACCTATTAATCGTGTCCTTCAGTCTTAACGATCTTATTGTAAATTCCCAATAATAAAAACGGTGCCGCCCATTGACCGACGAACAAAGCTGTATTATCATCTTTTGTTTTGCAACATTTTAATGCTGCTGAAATTCCCATCGCTGCAAGTGATGCCGCCAAGAATAAAATTGAGGGAATTTTAGAAGTTTGCTGTTCTACTTCTTTTGTTACTTTGTCTTCATTTCCTGTTGTAAGTGCCATAATATATATACTTTGGTTTATTAATGAACTACTTTCAGGAACGAATAGTTTAGTTTTATACAAAAAAAGACCAGGACTCAGAATCTCGACCTTCCATTCAAGATATTGCACTAAAGACTTTTATGTCGTTACTTTGGTATTCCTAAGAAATAAAATACGCTATTTTGTGTTAAGGTTCTTCGTTATCTGCCATGATTTTAAATGATGATTATAGGTGAGCATCCAAGCCGTTTCATTGGCTCTCTTTCCTTTTTCATTTAAATATTCACCTACTCGTACTGTTATCAGCGTTGTAGTATCTCTAAGTATTTCAGCATATGCTTTTTCACCAGTGCTAAGTTCTGCTATTGCCGGAATATTTTCTACACCTACTTCGGGTTCGAACAGGAATGTTGCTGTACACCCAACATTGAGACTTTTTCCTTGAAATATGATTCCGTTCATGATGTTATCTTTTTAAGGGTGAGAAATTTATATTACAAAGAGAACCGCTATGGCATTGGTACCCTTTTATAAGTTTTACAGTAATATAACGTTTACAAGTCGTGATTTATTTTTTCTTGCTGATTTCATGAAATAAATATTACATTTCTTCAATAAGATCGCGAGTTCCTTGATGCGGGGGTGAATCCATTGCAAGCGATCGGTTTGGTTCGGGGTCAGCTGTAGGATCTTTGACTAAGCACAAAGTTAACGAATTTCGAACCATATGGGCTTCATTACTGTTCCAAAGTAAAGAGAACCGTATATAGCTTTTGAAGATGAAATTTGTCAAAGTAAATCGAGTCGTATTAACCGCGCTGCGAGCGATGGGGTATAATGTGCTGATTTCACCTGTCGAAGTCCAGGATCCACAAAATATTACCTGGAAGGCGATGTGGGTAGAGAACGTTGATACCTGGATTAGGAACTTGTATTGTGGGCAGGGAAGTACGGCTCGTCCAAATATTCTTGACATTGATTATGTACTGGCCAACGTTCCCGAGTGCTATTTGTCAGGAAGTGTATTTATAGAAAGTGATAAGGTTTATTAGTCTATAAATCCGCTTCGTTATTTGGCGTGAATATCTTCCGTTTAAAGATTATTGTGGCTACGTTTTTTTAAGAGATCCAGAGGTTAAAGAATCGTTGTACGATTACCCATTTACCATTCACTTTTTCAAGCAGAAATGCATCACCATTTCCACATAAAGGACCGCATACATAGTCAACCGGCACGTATGCTTTTTTGCGGTTATACCCCATAATGGGAAGATGAAAGTAATAAATGCTTTGATTACGGTTCATCCTGTATTTATCGGCGTCATCGACATTGTACGCTGCTTTGATAGCGGCTGGAATCGGGATGATTGCCTTCCTTTCGTTCATCTGATTAAGCATATCCAGCGAGTCTTTGAGCTGGTTATCCAGTATTTTCATCAGCTTCTGTGGGTCGACGTTGTAAAAAACATAATTCCTGTCATGCAATGATGAGATAGAATCTCTCATAAACTTATTATGAATGAACGCCCTTCGTTCTCCTTCACGTTGCAGTTTGATACCAGCCGAATCGTCAGACAAAATTGTTTCTAAAATGGAAACATAGTCTTTTTGCACTGAGCTGTCATTGTATATTTTGGATTTATTATTTTGGACAGGTGTCATTGTACTTTTACGCATTGTACAGCCCTGGAAAACTAAAAAAAAGAAGATAATATATAGATAATTCATATGCAATTAGTTGTTCCTATTTCCGTACTAGATCTGTGCCAAAAAACTTCATTTTCAGTTTTTGGTCTAATGCCGCTTTCCATCTTTTGCGCCATCCCAGACTTCAGTAATGTTACAACTGGGTGCTGAAGAGGCAAAGCCTTTATTTTGTCAACGAAGAAGATTATGAGCTGTTCTTTATGAATAGCTTATATCAGTGGCATGAGATGGGGGATAATACTTTCGTTTAACACTGTAATACGCATTCTATCTGCGTACTTCTATATTTCTGTGTAAGCTTCAATTTTTTCAAGAAAATTATCTACCTGATAATAAGAGGTTTTCCATTGTTTTTATGCTCTTTTTTTAATGCGCAAAAAGGCTTCAGTAGCGCAATCGATCTTTGTGTTAATGAAAATTTAAAAAAGCATGAAGAAATGAAAGCACATATCATCAAGAAGCTCATGGAAATAGAAGCGAGCGAAGGAGTACGTATACTTTTCGCCTGTGAATCAGGAAGTCGAGGTTGGGGATTTCCGTCAATCGACAGTGATTACGATGTTCGGTTTATTTATGTAAGAAAAGCAGATGACTATAGTCTTTTGTTTCCGCTTCCTACCGAAATGCGGTTTCCGATAACCGATGACCTTGATATCGCAGGCTGGGATCTGTTTAAAGTACTCATCTTAATGTATAAGAGCAATGTGAGCCCATTTGAATGGATTCAGTCACCAGTAGTCTATCACGAGTTTAACGGATTCAAAACAAGTTTTAGGACAATGATCGAAAATTATTTTGACGCACGTAGGCACGCCCATCATTATCTTGGGATTGTCCGAAGCAAAGTGAAAGATCTTCGGCGAGAAACGATGAAGCTCAAGAGCTTATTTTATATCCTCAGATCTTTACTAGCGGCAGACTGGAGTATGACCTATCGCAGTTATGCGCCGATGACATTGGCCGAACTATCCGTATCATTGCCCAATGTTGTTAAAGTCGAAGTCATGCAGTTACAGAAGTTGAAAAGCCAAGTCGATGAAGGTTTTGCATTCAGCTGTTCAGCTACCATAAGGAGTTATATCGAAACAAAGTTAATACATTTAGAGAGCCAAGTAGAACAGGTTCCCGTATCCGTATTGGATAAGGAAGGACTAGAGAATTACTTTAAAACTATATTAAGATGACTATAGACGAACTTCGAAAGAACGGGCTGATCCTGTTTGAGGCCGTTGTCGGCAGCCGGGCATATGGTTTGGCCACCGCATCTTCCGATACGGATATCAAAGGGGTATTTTATCTGCCTCTGGAAGATTACTTGGGTGGTCAATATACTGCCCAAGTGGCTAATGCGAGCAATGATGAAGTGTATTATGAGCTAGGTCGCTTCGTCGAGCTCCTATCAAAGAGTAATCCGACTGTATTGGAGCTATTGGCTAGTCCTGCCGATTGCATCGTATACCGAGATCCAATAATGGAGCAATTTAAAATGCAGGAATTTATTACGCGGGAGGCCGCTATGACTTTTGCGCAATATGCTATGGTACAGGTGCGTAAGGCAAAAGGGTTGAATAAGAAAATCAACAATCCGATGGATCACGAACGTAAAAATTTGCTGGAGTTCTGCTTTATCATAGCCGATAATGGTAGTTTACCGTTAAGCGCGTGGCTAAGCAGGCGGCATTGGAAGCAGGAAAACTGTGGTTTAGCAAAGATTGGACATGCAAAGGGAATGTATGCCCTATATTATGATCAGACTCAGACTTTGGGTTATAAAGGCGTCGTGGCTAACCTGGATAGCAATGAGGTGTCGTGCAGTTCTATCGCAAAGGGTCAGACACTTTGTGCGTACCTCTGTGTTAATTACGAATCTTATTCATCTTATTGCAAGGCGTATAATGAATATTTCAGCTGGGTGTCAGCACGCAATGAGGCACGTTTTGAGGGGACAATGGATCATGGGCAGGGTTATGATGCGAAAAATATGATGCATACCATACGTTTATTGCAACAGGCAAAGGAGATTGTATCCAAAAAGAAATTACAGATAGAACGTCCCAATAGGGAAGAGCTCCTGCGCATCAAGAATGGCGCCTATAGCTATGAGGAACTTTTTGTCTGGTCGCAAAAGCTCCTTCAGGAAGTTGAAGAGCTCTGCTTGCACAGTTTATTTCCGGTAGCGCCAGATCAGGATAAGCTGAAGCATCAATTGGTTGATATGCGTAAGCGTCTGTATCATGTTAAGATTTAATTCTTCATGTCAAGGAGAAGTCAGTAATGGATAGCGTTCCACCATCCTTAAACTTCATGGAAACTAATGCATACTTTGGATTTTAAGCAAAGCATTTGCGATTTCGGTTGCTTTCTCCCGGATGGTGACCGGTTGATTTTTATATGATGGTGGATAATCTCCATTATACCAAGGCATAATTCCTCATTTTTGTATTTAGAACAAGATACGCGTAGGATTTCAAATAAATTTATCTGTTTCTGTACTAATTAGTTAATTGACACACGATTGTTACAGGAGGAATTTTTTCTTAATTTCGAACCTTTATAGTTATAATTCATTCCATTTATGCTGTTCATTTATACACGTTACGAATACGTTTTAGGAAGTAAAAATATCACTGCAACATTAAAAAATGAGACCATACCGCAGAATTTCAATCTTAGTATCATTACACCTGCGACCAAATTTTTAGGATTTCCAGTTGGAGGAGGTCTGGTAAAAATGTCTCGTTTAGTTAATCAATACGGGCAGGTCATCCACGCAAGAAATTATTCGCCTGAAATAAAAGAAGAGGTAAAGAAATTTAAGAAGACACTAGAAATTCCCTATTTCAAACTTTGGAAAGGGTATTTGATTATAGCATCGATAGCAATTATCGGATCTATTATTTACGGTATTAAACTGAACATGGATGGCAAGAAATATCGGAATGAAAAAGAAAGTCTTGCTAAGTCGGCTCAACAATTACAGGCAGGACAACTATATGGAGCAAGTTTCTTTACCGATGCTGAAGGAAATAACATCCAAGGTTTACCAGCAGGTTGGGTTAAGATTCTAAAGATAGAAGGAGATACAATCTTTGTCCAACGGTCTAAAAAAATATCGGATCGGGCGATGTTTGAAATGAAAGATTTGGAATCAATTAAGCCAACATCGGATGAAGACTGGAACAATAGGATCGAAAAAATGAATTATACGCTATTTAAAGAAGCTGTGAACAATAAAAATTTATCCAGTATTGATTTATCTTATATTGGTGCAGATCACGATAAATATTCTGGCGTTATTATGTCTTTTAAAGGCGTTGAATGATATTATTTCTAGGATTAAAATTAGAAAAATAGGCGGGAAGACAAGCAATTTTGATGGGATGGAAGCAGAAAATACAGATCAAACACAGCGCAATATATGGTCCAAAAAAAGCAGTCGACTTTTAATAGTGCTACCTTTTTTGCTGCCATTATTTTTTATCGGAAAAACCTTTGGCTGGTGGCAAAAAGAATTTGTTGCCAGGGGGTATATTATCGGAATAGAGTCAAACGGTAAAGTTTATGAGTTGGGCAATGGAGGCGGCTTTGCTTTCAGTAAACGTTTTGTTAGGGATAAGAATGTATTTTTAAAGGCGGGAGCTGGCACGGTATGTTTTATTTCTGCACTAGCGAAACAACAATATCAGCTCAATTCTGAAACTACTGTTAACCCATTTTTTCAGGGAAGCGTTACCTTCATCAATAACAGTGAAAGCTCGAAAGTTTATTGTCAGGAAGAGAAAAAATACATCGATGCGAGTTCATACTATACGGTCAATAGTGTCTTTGATAGGAACGGGCATCTTTTGTTGGCTTACAGCACCGACAATGAAGCACCAAAATCCTTAAGAAAGACTCCGTTTATTAAAACTATTATAAATCAGGGGATGTCTCGGCGCTCAGGCGGAAGTGTAAGCGATGTAGAAGACCCTTATATCAACGTTTCAGAAATCTTTGAGCAATTTTTCGATAGAAAACTGAATTATTCTGTTGACGAAGAAAAAAAAATCATACGTTTAATACTATAAGTATCTACTCCATATTTATTTCCGCAGGTAAGTATTGGAGGTAACATTTTTCAGGGCTAAGTCTAGCTCATAAACAATGAGCCTGAAGAGTTTTTAAACTTACGCTAGTTCGTAACAAATCCCCTTACAGCCTGGGTATTTTTGAGAATCAATTGCAGGTGCGTTGCTTTAATACATGAATTACCAATTATCAATATTGGTTGATTTTTCAAGAATGGATTTGATCAGCCCATTAAAGTACGCGTTTACGAATTGATGTTTTTTCTCATTTTTGGGGCTACCGTTGCCTTTGAAATAAAATTTTTTCACGTTCATTT